>JAYVMM010000380.1:0-10168 GCA_043758975.1 Planctomycetota bacterium
CTGAAGGCGTTGCGCCACCTGCCGGTCGCGGTGCAGGCGGTACTCGCGCTCGAGCCGCAGGTGATCGCGTGGTCGCAGGAGTTCGCGCGCAAGGAGAACGCGCTCTTCCTCGGCCGCGGCCTGCATTACCCGATTGCGCTCGAAGGCGCGCTCAAGCTCAAGGAGATCGCCTACGTGCACGCGGTCGGCTACCCGGCAGGCGAGTTCAAGCATGGCCCGATCGCGCTGGTGACCCAGCACCTGCCGGTGGTCTGTGTGTGCCCGCGCGACGCGATGTACGAGAAGATGCTCTCCAACCTGCAGGAGGTGCGCGCTCGCGCCGGACGCATCATCGCGGTCGGCCATCCGGCGGACGCCACCCTGCGCGACTACAGCGACCACTTCTTCCCGGTCGAGGCCGCGCCCGAGGAGCTGCTCCAGCCGCTGCTCTCGATCCTGCCGCTGCAGCGCTACGCCTACCACGTGGCGCGCCGTCGCGATTGCGACGTCGACCAGCCGCGCAACCTGGCCAAGTCGGTGACCGTGGAATGAAGGCCGCGGGCGGCCACCGGCGCTGAGCCCTCCGCCCCCCGGGGGGGGCGGGCCCAGGGCGGCGGGCGTCCGGCGCGGTGGACGCCACTCCTGGGCTTGCCCGGGCCGGGGGTGTCCTACAATGCCCCGATCACGCCTCGGAGCATGCATGGCCTCGTCGTCGACGCCCGGAATTACCGACCTCCTGATCGAAGACGAGATGAAGGTCAGCTACCTGACCTACGCCATGAGCGTGCTCGTCGACCGCGCCCTGCCGGATGTGCGTGACGGCCTCAAGCCGGTCCACCGCCGCATCCTGCAGACCATGCGCGACCTCAATCTCACCGCCACCGCCAAGTACCAGAAATCGGCGAAGATCGTCGGCCACGCGCTCGGCAACTACCATCCCCATGGCGACACCTCGGTCTACGACGCCATGGTGCGCATGGCCCAGGATTTCTCGCTGCGCTATGAGCTGGTCGACGGGCAAGGCAATTTCGGCTCCATCGACGGCGACGCCGCCGCCGCCTACCGCTACACCGAGGCGCGCATGACCCGCCTCGCCGGCGAGATGATGGAGGACATCCAGTTCGACACCGTCGACCACCGCGACAACTTCGACGGCCACCTCCAGGAGCCGACGGTGCTGCCGGCCAAGCTGCCCAACTTGCTGGTCAACGGCAGCTCGGGCATCGCCGTGGGCATGGCCACCAACATCCCGCCGCACAACCTCGGCGAGGTGTGCCAGGCGATCATCCATGTCATGGAGCACCCCGCCTGCACGGTCAGCGACCTGATGAAATTCGTACGCGCGCCCGACTTCCCCACCGGCGGACTGATCTGCGGCACTGGCGGGATCCGCGAGGCCTACGAGACCGGGCGCGGGCGGGTGGTGATGCGGGCCAAGATTGCGCAGGAGGTGGTCAACGGGCGCGACGCCCTGGTGGCGACCGAGATCCCCTATGGCATCAAGCTCGCGACCATCAACCAGTCGATCATCGAGGCGGCTAACGATGATCGCGTCAAGGGCCTGCACACCGTCACCAGCAACGTGGTCGGCGACGGCATCCGCCTGGTGATGGAGCTCAAGAAGGGTGAGGACCCCGAGGTGGTGCTCAACCAGCTGTGGGAGCACACCAACCTCCAGTACAACTTCGCCATCAACATGATCGCGCTCGATGGCGGGCGCCCGCGCACCGTCACCCTCAAGCGCATGTGCCAGGCCTATGTCGAGCATCGCAAGGACGTCATCGTCCGACGCACGCGCTTCTGGCTGGCGCGCGATGAGGCGCGCCTGCACATCATCGCCGGCCTGCTCAAGGCGATCGACATCATCGACGAGATCATCCAGCTGATCCGCAGTTCGCCGAGCAACGACGTGGCCAAGGCCGGGCTGGTCGAGCGCTTCGCCTTCAGCGAGCTGCAGGCGCAGGCCATCCTCGACATGCAGCTGCGCCGGCTCACCGGGCTGGAACGCGACAAGCTGCAGAAGGAGAGCGACGAGCTGGTGGCGTCGATCACCGACTACCGCGATATCCTCGCGCGCGAAGAGCGCCAATACGCCATCATCACCGCCGACCTGCGCGAGCTGATGGAGAAGTACGGCGACGGCCGGCGCACCGAGATCGTGGCTGCCGCCGGCGATTTCAACATGGAGGACCTCATCGAGGACGACCCCTGCGTGGTGACCATCACCAACAGCGGCTACATCAAGCGCGTCTCGGTCGACACCTTCCGCATCCAGCGCCGCGGCGGGCGCGGGGTCTCGGGCGGCTCGCTCAAGGACGACGCCGACTTCGTCGCCCGCATGTTCACCGCCACCAACCACCAGTACCTGCTGTGCTTCACCAACCTTGGCAAGGTCTACTGGCTCAAAGTGTACGACGTGCCCGAGGCCGCCCGCACCGCGCGCGGGCGCGCCCTGGTCAACGTCCTCAACCTGGCGCCGGACGAGCGCCTGAGCGAGGTCATCCCAGTGCGCGAGTTCCGCGAGGACCAGTTCCTGCTCATGGCCACCGCGCTCGGCCAGGTCAAGAAGACCGCACTCGCCGCCTACGGCAACCCGCGCCCCGGCGGTATCAAGGGCATCAAGCTCGCCGACGCCGACCAGCTGGTCGACGTGGTGATCACCTCGGGCACCGACGAGGTGCTGATCGCCAGCGACGACGGCCAGGCCTGCCGCTTCCAGGAGGCGGACTGCCGCCCGATGGGGCGTGACACCGGCGGGGTCACCGGCATCGAGCTCAACCCCGGGGCGCGGGTGGTGAGCCTGATCCGCCTCGAGCCGGGCAGCGAGGTGCTGACCATTTGCCAGAAGGGTTTCGGCAAGCGCACGCCCTTCGAGGATTACCGCTTGACCCGCCGCGGCGGCAAAGGCGTGATCAACATCGAGACCTCCAAGCGCAACGGCCCAGTGCTCGCCTCGCTGTCGGTCAGGCCGGGCGACGAGCTCATGCTCATGACCAGGGCCGGCACCATGGTGCGCACCAGGGTCGACGAGATCCGCACCACCGGGCGCGCCGCCCAGGGGGTCAAGGTCATCGGCCTCGAGGGCGATGACATCCTCACCGGCGTCGCGCCCACCCCGCGTGATGATGCGGTCTGAGCCCCCATGGCTGTGGCCGGTCGGAGGTTAGCGGTTGCGGCGCTGCGCCCGGGCGCGCCCGGGCGTGCGGGCTGCCGCCTGGTCCGCGGTTGACGGCACGGCAATTCCGGAAGTACACTCTCCACACGCCGCCAGGACCCACGCAGCATGATCCGCAGCATCCTCATCGTCGACGATTCCGGTGTCAGTCGCAAGGTGGTCCAGCTCTGCCTCGAGTACTCCGGGCTCAAGGGGCGGGAGTTCATCCACGCGGCCAACGGCTTGCTCGCGCTGGAGATCCTCGGTAAGCGCAGCTTCGATCTCATGGTCACCGACCTCAGCATGCCGGTGATGGATGGCCCGGCGCTCATCGCCGCCGCGACCAAGCTGCCAGGCGCCAACGGCATGGCGATCATCGTCGCCACCAGCCTGGCCTCGGGCAGCTGGGAGGTCGAGCTCTCGCGTCAGGGTGTCACTGCGATGGTGCGCAAGCCGCTCAACAACGTTTCCTTCACCGCCGCGGTGGCGCGCATCGATAGTACGCGGAGCGCGCCATGACGGTGGCGCACCCTGGCGCCAAGAAGGCGATCAACCAGGCGGTGCGCCAGGCCTTCACCGACATGGCGCTGATGGTCGCCGCGCCCTGCGACGCGTCCTACGCCCGCCAGCGCCCGGGCCAGGTGTTCTGGTCCTGGCTGCCGATCCTCGAGCCCCATGCCGGGACCATAGCCATGGTCCAGCCGGTCGAACTGGCGCGCGAGCTGGCCGCGGCCATCCTCAACAACCCGGTCACCGAACCCAAGCTCGACGAGGTGCTCGACGCCCAGTGCGAGCTGACCAACGTCATCGCCGGGCGCGCCTTCACCGCCTTGCTCTCCGGCCAGCAAGTGCGCCTCGGCTCGCCGCTGTCGGGCGAAGGCGCCCCTGATGTGCGCCAGGGTGAATGGATGGGCCAGACCTTCGCAGTCGGCGACAGCTGGGTGGCGGTCTTCCTCTCCTGCCCGACGCTGTTCGCCCAGCAGCTGCCGGCGCTGCCCGAGTCCGAGACCTCCCGCCTGGGCCCGAGCGAATCGCGCCTGGTCGAGACCGAATCGGTGTCCGCCGCGCTCGAGGCCAAGCCGGAGAATCCCGGGCGGGCGAGCGCGTGCGGCTCCTTCAGCCAGGAGCGCAAGGTGGTGGTGGAGGGCGCGGACGAGGCCTCGAAGCGGATGAAGGCCCCGGTGGTGCGCTCGGAAGTGCGCAAGCGCACGCCGCAGCCGTCCCCGCCAGCGCCGGTGATGGCACCAGCGCCGCCCCCGCCGCCCCCGGTGGTTGCGCCGCACCCGTCGGCGCCGCGGTCGGCTTCTGCGGCCCCGGTCGCGCGCGCTCCGCCTGCTCACGGTCGGAGCGCCGGGCCGATCCCGATCGCGCGTCCGGTCGGCGGGCCGCGTCCGGCCAGCCCTCCAGCCGCACCAGCCGCACCAGCCGCACCAGCCGCACCAGTGGCCCCGCCGCCGGTCAGCACGGTCCCGCCACCCACCAGCGGCGCGCCGGCCAAGGGCGGCGAGGTGTCGCCGTCCTCGCTCTCCGGGCGACGCAGCGTGGTGCGCACCATCGGCGGCCTGCGCTCTGCCGACAGCAGCGATGCGCCGGCAGCGACTGCCGCGCCGGCGAATGCGCGCGCGCCGGCGGCAAAGGCGGCGGTCCATGACGATTTCGTGGTGCCGGGCACCATCGGCCACTACCGCGTGCGCGATCGCATTGCCACCGGCCCGGCGAGCATGGTCCTGCACGCCGAGCACCTCACCCTCGGGCGCCTGGTCGCGCTCAAGGTCATGCGCCCGAACCTGGCCGCCGACAAGGCCTACGTCGCGCGCTTCCTCAGCGAAGCACGCATCGCCGCCAGCCTCGAACATCCCAACTTGGTGACGGTCTATGATGCCGCGAAAGAGGATGGCTTCCTCTACATCGCCATGCGCCACATCACCGGCGGCAGCCTCGGCGACCTGCTCGCGCGCACCGGCACGCTCGACGAACAGGCGGCGGTGGCGCTGTTCAGCGACTGCCTGCGCGGACTCGACTTCCTGCACAGCCACGGACACGTGCACGGCAATCTGCATCCCGGCAACATCCTCATCGAGGGGCAGGGCGGCGCACGCCTGGTCGATGCCGGGGTGGCGCACCGCGAGGAGGCCGGGGAATCATCCCGCTTCCAGGCGCCGAAGGAGGGCGCCAAAGGCGCGCAGGAGGCGCGCGAGGACCTCTACGCGCTCGGGGTGACGCTCTACCTCACGCTGTGCAACCAGCATCCCTACCCGGAGGGCGAGAGCATCGACGCCTACATCCTCGGCGGCGAAGCCGCCGACGTGCGCCTGCATGCGCCAGAGGTGTCGCAGGCGCTCAGCACGGTGGTGGCGCGGGCGATCGACCGCCAGCCCGGGCGGCGCTACGACAGCACCCGCCGCTTCCTCGACGACCTGCTCAACGCCGCCGGCGATGCCGACAACCAGATCAGCAACTCCGGGGTGAACTGGTTCGGCAAGCTCTTCGGAGGCAAAGGCTCCAAGCCATGAGCGCGCTGGTGATGGCGGAGGAGATCACGCGCTTCAACGAGGGCGAGCGTGTCCAGTCGCGCCTCTACGCCTTCCTCTCGTTCTTCCTCTGGCCGCTGAGCGTGCCCGCCCTGTGGGTGGTGGCGATGCTGCTGCTGATGCCGGTTGCCCTCGATGACCAGCTGTGGCTGCGCAGGCTGCTGATCTGCGCTGGCCTGGTCGCTGAGGTGCTCGCGGCGCGCGTCCAGCTGGGGCGCCTGCGCGCAACCGATGCTGCGCTCGAGTCCTTCTACACCGCGGCGGCGGCAACCGCCGCTGCCCCTGCCACCCCTGCTACCGCTGCCACCCCTGCCGCCGCCGCGCCGCCCCCGGTGCCGGATCTCGCCCAGCCCACCGAGGTGCCACTGCTGAACCGCGTGCTCGGCGGCCTCGGCTATGTCCTGCTCGCGCCGGCGCGCTGCGCGGCCAAGGCGAAATTCGCCTACCGCCGCGCGCTGCATTGGGACGAGGCCCAGATCGCTGCCGGCCAGGCGCTGTTCGAGCACCTGGGCTCGAGCGGTGGCGCCTGGGAGGCCTGCGCCGGCCATCCCGGCGGCGGCCTGCTGATGGCCGGGCTCGAGCGCCTCGAGCTGGTCGAACACCGCGCCGAGCAGGGCGGGGAGATCCGCCTGCATCCCGACATCCGCCGGCGCTATTTCCCCAAGGATCCCGGCCAGGCGATGTTCGCCCCGCCGCCGCGGCGGCGCTGAGATCAGGCGCCGGGCGCTTGACCGCGCGCCAGCTGGCGCACCATCGCCGGCGCCCCCAGGCGGGCAGGAGCGGGCGGCGGCATGATCATCAACGATAGCCAGAGCATCGATCTGCCGACCCAAAGCGGGCCGATGCGCACCCACCTCTTCGCGCCGCAGGCCAAGGGCCGCTATCCCGGCATCATCCTCTACTCCGAGATCTTCCAGGTCACCGGCCCGATCCGGCGCAGCGCCGCGCTCATCGCCGGCCACGGCTTCGTGGTCGCGGTGCCGGAGGTCTACCATGAATTCGAGCCGCCGGGCACCGCTCTGACCTACACCCCCGAGGGTTCGGCGCGCGGCAACGCGCTGAAGGTGGCCAAGGAGCTCGCCCACTACGACGGCGACACCCGCGCCTGCATCGACTACCTCGCCAGGGCGCCGAACTGCACCGGGCGCATCGGCGCCATGGGCATGTGCCTAGGCGGCCATCTCGCCTTCCGCGCCGGGCTGATGCCGGAGATCCGCGCCAGCGCCTGCCTCTACCCCACCGACCTGCACAAGCGCAGCCTGGGCAAGGGCAGCGCGGATGACAGCCTGGAGCGCTGCCGCGGCATCGCCGGCGAGCTGCTGATGATCTTCGGACGCCAGGATCCGCACATCCCCGCCGAGGCGCGCGCGGGGATCTACCAGGCGCTCACCGCCGCCGAACGCCACTTCGAGTGGCACGAATTCAACGCCGCGCACGCCTTTCTGCGCGACGAGGGCAACCGCTACAACCCCGCGCTTGCGATGATCTCCTACCAGCTCTGCGTCGAGCTCTTCCGCCGCACCCTCGGCGAGGGCGACCAGCGCTGACGACCTGACGCGCTGGCGCGCTGGCGCGGCGCCGCCTGCGCCCGCCGCTGTACCCTGGGCGATTCACCGGCAGGCTTGCGCCATCGCCATGGCTCCCCCTAGCGCTCCCCCGGTGCCGGACGGCCCCACCTTCCTGGTGCGCCTGCAGCGCGACCTGGTCGCCGGGCTGGCGGTGGCGCTGGTGCTCATCCCGGCGGTGCTCGCCTACGCCGAGCTGGTGCATCTTCCGGCGATCAGCGGGCTCTACGCCGCGCTCGCGAGCATGCTGGTATTCCCCTTCCTCACCACCTCGCGGCGGGTCATCGTCGGGCCCGATGCGGCGGTGGCGCTGATCGCCGGCGCCGCCATCGCGCCGCTCGCCGGCGGCGACGCGGTGCGCCTCGCCGCGCTCGCCGCCGGCCTCGCGCTGCTCACCGGCGCGGTGCTGGTGGTGGGGGCGCGCCTGCGCCTGGGCATGCTCGCCGACCTACTGTCGCAGCCGGTGCTGATCGGCTACCTCAACGGCGCCGCCCTGGTGCTGATCGTAAGCCAGCTCGGCACGCTGCTGCGCCTCGACCTCCACCATGACGAATTCATCCCGCGCCTGCTCGAGGCGTGCGCCCGGCTGGGCGAGAGCCATGGCCCGACCCTGGCGCTGGGCGGCGGGCTGCTCGCGGTCCTGCTGGTGGTGCGCCGCCTGCTGCCGCGCCTGCCGCTCGCGCTGGTCGGGGTGGTGCTGGGGGTGCTGGCGATGCAGCTCTTTCCGCTCGAGCGCCTCGGTGTGCAACGCCTCGGGCCGCTGCCCGTCGGCCTGCCGCAGCTGGCCTGGCCGGCGCTGGGCTGGAGCGACAGCAGCGCGCTGCTGCCAGCCGCGCTCGGCATCGCCTTCCTGGTGTTCTCCGACGGCATCCTCCTGGCGCGCACCTTCGCGGCGCGCCAGCGCCAGGAGATCGATGCCAACCGCGAGCTCATCGCGCTCGGCGCCGCCAATCTCAGTGCCGGGCTGTGCCTCGGCTTCCCGGTCAGCGCCAGCCAGGCGCGCACGGTGGTCAATGACGGCGCCGGGGCGTGCTCGCGCGCCGCCCAGCTGGCGGCGGCGGCGGCGCTGGCGGCCTTCATCGCCTGCGGCGCCGGCCTGCTCGCCTCGCTGCCGGTGGTCGCCCTGGCGGCCATTCTCATCGCCCTCGCCGGCAACCTCATCGACATCACCGGGCTCAAGCACCTGCGCCAGCGCGACCGCGGCGCGTGGTGGCTGGCGCTGGCGACCAGCGCCGGCGTGCTGCTCGCCGGGGTGGTGCCGGGAATCCTGATCGGGGTGGGGATGTCTTTGCTGCTGCTGCTCGCGCAGCTCGCCCGCCCGCGTGACGCGGTGCTGCGCCGGGCGGCGCCCGGCGGCAGCTTCCACGACCTCGGTGACGACCACGCCGGTAGCGGCGAACCGGGCCTGGTGGTCTACCGCCTGTACGCGCCCCTGATCTTCGCCAACGCCGCGCACGTGGACGCGCGCTTGCGCGCTCTGCTCGCCGGGCAGCTTGAGAGCGTGCGCTGCCTGATCATCGATGCCCAGGCGATCACCGGCATCGACGTCACCGCCGCCGAGCGCCTGCGCACGCTCAGTGCCGAGCTTCGTGCGCGCGGGGTGGCGCTCAAGATCGCGCGCGCCAAGCTGCCCCTGCGCCAGGCCTTCGCCCGCCTCGGGCTCTCCGACGGCAGCGACCAGGCGCGCTTCTACGACCACGTCAAGGAGGCGGTGGACTCCTGCACCGCCGCGCCTGGCGCTGGCGGCTAGCCCGCCTCCGGCGCGCGGATACGCTGCTGCCACCCGCCGCCGGGCTGCCACCCGGGAAGGAACACCATGAGCAAGACCAAGACCCGCTGCATCGGCATCCTCACCGCGGGCGGCGACTGCCCTGGGCTCAATGCCGCCATCCGCGGGGTGGTCAAGGCGGCGATAGGCACCTATGGCATCAAGTGCATCGGCATACTCGACGGCTTCCGCGGCTTGGTCGAGAACCGGACCATCCTGCTCGACGATCGCGCGGCGAGCGGCATCCTCACCCAGGGCGGCACCGTGCTCGGCACCAGCCGCGACAAGCCGCACAAGATGCCGATGGGCGGCAAGGTGCTGGACATGACCCAGGTCGCGGTCGACAACGCGCGCCGGCTGCAGATCGACTGCGTGGTGTGCCTGGGCGGGGCGGGGACGCAGAAGAACGCACTGCGCCTGGCAGCGGCCGGCCTGCGCGTGGTCACCCTGCCCAAGACCATCGACAACGATGTGGTGCGCACCGACATCACCTTCGGCTTCGACACCGCGCTCGGCATCGCCACCGAAGCGATCGACCGCCTGCACACCACCGCGACCAGCCACCAGCGCGCCATCGTGGTCGAGGTCATGGGCCACCGCGCCGGCTGGCTGACCCTCGGCGCCGGCATCGCCGGCGGCGCCGACGTGGTGCTGATCCCCGAGCTGCCCTACGACCTGCGCCGGGTCTCCGAGCACCTGCTCGAGCGCGGGCGCGCCGGCAAGCGCTTCTCGATCATCGCGGTGGCCGAGGGCGCGCTCTCGCTCGATGAGATCAAAGCCGCCGGCGGCGGCGGGCACGGGGAGCAGGCGCTCGAGCGCCAGGACAAGGACAAGGACAAGGGCAGGGCCAAGGCCAAGGCCAAGAGCAAGGACCAGGGCAAGGGCAAGGGCAAGGACAGTGGGCGCGGCAGGGGGGCTGCCAGCGCCGAGGACGGGGGCGGCGAGGAGCGCGACCCCGACCGCCCGCTGGCGCCCACCCAAACGGTGGTGATCAAGCGCGGCGACACCGAGATGGAGCGCACCTACCACGCCGTGCAGGAGCCCAAGGCCAGCCAGCTGGCGCGCCACCTGCAGAAGCTCACCGGCATGGAGGCGCGCGTCACCACCCTCGGCCACGTCCAGCGCGGCGGCATCCCTTCCTCGAGCGACCGCCTGCTCTGCACCCGCCTGG
>JAYVMM010000381.1:0-11715 GCA_043758975.1 Planctomycetota bacterium
CGCATGCAGCCGCTTACCCCGCTGCAGCGCGCGCACGCCTGCGGCTGCGAGCGCCGCGCGGCGGCGCTGCTGATGCCGGCGGCCAGCCTGCTGCGTCACCTCTGCCTCGAGAGCGGGGCGAGCCAGGTGCTGGTGCCGTTCTATACCTTGCGCGACGGCCTGCTCGCCGATCTCCTGCCCGGCGCGCACGGCGCCCACTACCTCGACGCCGACGATCTCCTGGCCGAGGCCAAGCAGCTGGTGCTGCGCTATGGCGGCAACCTCGCCTACGCCGAGAGCACCGCCAGCCTGGCCACCCAGATCTTCGACCAGACCACCGACCTCCATGGACTGGGCGAGCGCGAGCGCGTGCTGCTGGAGTTCTCCGCCCTCACCCACGATATCGGCTCCTACATCAACGTGCGCAACCGCCACAAGCACTCAATGTACATCATCCAGAGCGCCGACATCGCCGGGCTGACCTTGATCGAGAAGGAGATGGTCGCCAACATCGCGCGCTACCACCGCAAGTCGGTGCCCGAGCCGCACCACCTCGACTTCCAGTCGCTGCCGCGCAGCAGCCGGGTGGTGGTGTCCTCGCTGGCGGCGATCCTGCGCCTGGCCTACGGCCTCGATGTCGAGCGCGTGCAGCGCATCCGCGCCTTGCGCTGCGAGATCAGCGGTGAGCAGCTGTTGGTCCACGTCGATCGCCGGCAAATCGCCCTCGAGCGCTGGTCGGTCGAGGGCAAAGCGGGGATGTTCGCCGAGGTCTTCGGGCTGCAGGTGCAGGTCGTGCCATTGGAGGAGACGTGAGCGATACCCCGAGCGAGGCCGCCCGCGAGGCGGTCGCCATCGCCGCCGGCGACCTGCGCTTCCGCAGCCGCGAGCTGTCCTGGCTGGCCTTCAACCGGCTCGTGCTGGAGGAGGCGGCGGACCGCCGCCTCCCGCTCCTCGAACGGCTCAAGTTCCTCGCCATCGTCAGCTCCAACCTCGACGAATTCGTGATGGTCCGCCTGGCCGAGGTGCACGCGGTCTCGCACCGGCGCGCCGCCGTGCTGATCGACTCGCCGCGTGCCGATGCGGCGCGCCTGCTCGAGGAGGTGCGCGACGAGATCCGCCAGCTGGTCGCCGACCAGTATCAATGCTGGCGCGAGGACCTCGCGCCCGCGCTCGCGCGCGAGGGTTGCCAGCTGGTGGGGCAGCAGGAGTGGTCGGTGGCCGAGCGCGAGAGCCTGCGCGTCTACTACCGCGACCAGCTCGAGCCGGTGCTCACCCCGCTCGGCGTCGACCCCACGCGGCCCTTCCCCCTGCTCGGCAACCGCAGCCTCAATGTCGCACTCCAGCTGGTGGCCGAGGCTGCCGGCGAGTCGGCGGTCGGGAGCAAGAACGCGATCGTCTCGGTCCCCGGCGGCAAGCGCCTGGTCGAGCTGCGCAAGGGCAGCGGGCGCTATGCCCTGGTCGAGGACGTGGTGATGGTCTACCTCGACAGCCTGTTCCCCGGCTACCGCATCGCCAACCGCTGCCTCTTCCGCGTCACCCGCGACGGTGCGCTCGAGATCGACGAGGACCAGGCCACCGACCTGCTCAATGAAATCGAGCAGGAGCTCGCCAGCCGCGAGCACAGCAACGTGGTGCGTCTGGAGGTGGCAGCCGACGGCGAGCCCAACCTGCGCCAGTGGCTGTTGGCGGCGATGGACCTCGACTCCAGCGACCTGGTTCCAGTGGCGGGGCCGCTCGACCTCACCCTGCTGTTCGCCCTCAGCGACAAGGTCGAACGCCCAGACCTGCGCGACCAGCCGCTGCCGGCGGTGGTCTACCCGAGCGCCTGGGAAGACCCCTTCGCGCGCATCCGCGAAGGCGAACTCCTCCTCCACCACCCCTTCCAGAGCTACACGCGCATCGTCGAGCTGGCCGAGATCGCGGCCGGCGATCCGCGCGTGCTGGCGATCAAGCAGACGCTCTACCGCGTCAGCGCGACCTCGCCGATCGTGCGTGCGCTGGTGCGCGCCGCGCGTGCCGGCAAGCAGGTGACGGTGCTGATCGAGCTCAAGGCGCGCTTCGACGAGGCGGCCAACATCCGCTGGGCGCGCGCGCTCGAGGAGGCGGGCGCGCACGTGGTCTACGGTCTGGTCGGGCTCAAGGTCCATGCCAAGCTGCTGATGATCATCAGGCGCGAGGAGGACGGCATCCGCCGCTACTGCCACCTCGGCACCGGCAACTACAACGACCGCACCGCGCGCATGTACACCGATCTCAGCTACATGACCTGCAACGAGGCGGTCGGGCGCGATGTCAGCGCGTTGTTCAACATGCTCACCGGCTACAGCCAGCCGCCGGAGTGGGAGCGTTTGGCGGTGGCACCGCTGACCCTGCGCCTGCGCTTCGTCGAGTGGATCCGCCGCGAGGGCGAGCATGCGCGCTCCGGCAAGGGCGGGCGCATCATCGCCAAGTTCAACAGCCTGGTCGACGAGGCCATCGCCGACGAGCTCTACGCCGCCAGCCAGGCCGGGGTCAAGATCGACCTCATCGTGCGCGGCATGTGCATCTTGCGCCCGGGGGTGCCCGGGCTGTCTGAGAACATTCGCGTGCGCTCGCTGATCGGGCGCCTGCTCGAGCACAGCCGGATCTACTATTTCGAGAATCGCGACAACCCGGTGATCGCCATCGCCTCGGCCGACTGGATGACGCGCAACCTCGACCGCCGCGTCGAATGCCTGGTGCGGATCGAGGACCGCGTGCTGCAGGCGCGCCTGGTCGGCATCCTCGAGCTCTGCCTGGCCGACACCGTGCAGGCGCGCGAGCTGCTGGCGGACGGCAACTACCGCCGCGTCAGCGTGGCCGCCGGCGAGGACCCGCAGTCATCGCTCGAGACCCTGCAGGCCGAGGCCGCCGCCTGCGAGAAGCCGGTGGGCGAGGCCGAGAGCGCCGGTCTGCGCTTCAAGCCGCGCTACAAGGGGGGGTGAGCCTCCGGCGCCTGGGGTCTGCCCCGGGCTGGCCATGCAAACGCTGTGGCGGCAATGCCCTGGCCCGCAACGCGAGATCGCCCCAGCGCGTCAGCCGGGGGCTGACGGTTCCCAACCAGGGTCTTTGCATGGGCGAGACATTGCATAGATATAGGACATAGGTATCGCCCATTCCGATGGCCAACTCCCCTTCCGAAGACCATTTGCGCGCAATGCGTAGCGATGATCCCGCATTGGCCGCCGCCACCAAGCGGGTGGTCACCCTGGAAGCGGACATCAACAACCTGCGCAAGGGCATGGTCCAGCAGCTCACCGTCTCGGGCAAACTGCTCAAGGCGGTGTTCGCGCTCGACAACGACTACTTCGGCCAGCGCTTCATGAACCAGGCCAAGGACCAGGACAACATAGACCCCTTCCGCGACCTCACGGTGGCGACCCAGGTGGTCGAAGCGGTCTCGGAAGAGCTCCAGGGCGCCAGCGCCTTCGCCGACAGCCCGGTGCTGCGCGATGGCATCGCCAATCTCATCACCGCGCTCGAGTCGGCGCGCGGCGTGGCCCAGGAGATGGACAAGACCGGCACGTCGTCGGTCGGCCTGCCGGTCAAGCCGGAACCGCTGAAGGCGCGCACCTTCCCCGAGAACAACCCGCCCGGCTGCCTGGCCGAAGCGGCCGGCAGCGTCCACGACCTGGTCACCCTGATGCGCCGCACCCGCGACCGCTTCAGCGCAATGAAGATGATGATGCAGGAGGCGGAGCGCGCGCGCAGCGAAGCCGAGGACGCGGTCACCCCGGTCAACGTCGAGAAGATCGCCAGCGCGGTGACCGAAGAGCTCAAGGCGGTCCAGGCTGACCTCACCACCACCCGCGCCCAGCTGCTGTCGACCCTCGACAGCCATGCCCTCACCACCAAGACCATGCGCGCCGAGTTCGACCACGCGCGCCGCGAGGCGGCGGCCGAGGCCGAGGTGCGGCGCACTGATCGCGCCGAGGCGCGCAGCCTCGCCGCCGAGATCGCGCGCATGGTCGGCGAGTCGCTGACCCCCGGCGAGTCGGACGACCTCGAGATCACCCTCGCCGTGCTGCGTGAGGCGCTTGCCGAGGACCAGGAGCTCGCCGCCCTCGCCGCCGCCACCGAGGGGGTGGTGGTCGACTGGGTGCGCACTGCCAGCGATCGCCTCGCCCGCTTGGGCAAGGAGCTCGCCGCGGCCACGGGGGCGGCCAAGCCCGCCGCCGGCGATGCCGCGGCGCTGGCCGCGCGCGATCAGCAGATCGCCAAGCTCGGCGAGGAACTGCGCGCTGCCGAGGCGCGCGCCCGCCAGCTCGACGCCGCGGGCAAGGAGCTCGCCACCCTCAAGAGCCGCCAGCCTGAGGCCGCCCAGCAGGCGCAGGCGCATGGCGAGGAGCTCAAGATCCTGCGCGCCGAGCTCGCCGCCGCCCAGCAGGCGCGCGCCGCTAGCAGCACCGCTGCCAGCGCCGAGCTCGAAGCCCTGCGCGGCCAGCTGCGCACACTCGAGGCCGAGCGCAAGCGCGCCGCCGACGAGCTTGCCGCCAGCCAGGGCAAGGGGCAGGAGGCGCAGGAGGGGCAGAACGCGCAGAAGGCCCAACTCGAGGCGGCCATTCGCGACGTCACCGCCCTGCGCAGCCAGCTGCTGCAGTCGGCCACGACCCTGCGCCAGAAGGAAGAGGAGACCAAGCGCACGCGCGAGGCGTCCCTCGCCGAGCAGCACCAGCACAACGATGCGCTGCAGACCCTCACCCGCCAGATCAACGGCCAGAACGAGAAGCTGGCGGTCGCCACCAGCGAGCTGCAGAGCGCGCGGACGCAGTCCGCCGACCTCGCCCGCCAGCTTGGCGAGCACAAGGCCCAGACCGGGGAGCAGCTCGCCAAGGCCATCCAGGCGCGCGCGGTCGAACTCGCCCAGCTGCGCGAGACGCATGCGCGCGAGCTCAATGAGGCGCGCCAGGCGCTCGCCGCCGCCACCAGCCAGCAGGCGGCCTTGAGCAAGGGCGCCGAGAACGTCGGCGCCGAAGTCGCCCGGCTCAAGGCCGAGGGCGCCCGCCTCGCCGCCGAGCTCAGCCAGGGGGCGGCGCAGGCCGCTAGCCAGGCCGCCAGCCAGGCCGCCGCCCAGCTGGCCGCCCATGGACGCGAGCTGGCGCAACGCGACCAGGCGCGCAAGGAGCTTGAGGCCAAGCTCCAGCAGGCCGAGACCGCCACCAACGCGCGCGCCGCCGAGCTCAAGCAGGCCCAGGCGCAACGCGAGCAGGCGCGCACCGAGCTCGAAGGCCGGCTGCAGCAGGCTGAAGCCCTCGCCAGCGCGCGCGCCGCCGAGCTCGCCCGCGCGCAGCAGGCGCTCACCGCCGCCACCACCGAGAAGGCGGCCCTCAGTCAGGGCGTCGCCGGCACCACGACCGAAGTCGCCCGCCTCAAGGGTGAGGTGGCGCGCCTCAGCGCCGAGGCGGTCCAGGCCACGGGCCAGCTGGCGCAGGGGCGCAAGGAGCTCGAAGGCCGGCTGCAGCAGGCCGAGGCCGCCACCGCCGCGCGCAGCGCCGAGCTCGAGCGTTCGAAGCAGGCACTCGCTGGCGCGAGTGCCGAGCTCGAGCAGTCTCGGGCGGCGGCGACCAAGGCCACCAAGGCCACCAAGGAGCTTGACGCCTCCCGCGCCCAGGCCGAGGCCCGCGCCAAGGAGCTCGAGGCCGCTGCCAAGTCGCGTGAAGACAAGCGCGCCGCCGAGCTGGCCGAACTGCGCACCGCGCTCACCGCCGCCCAGGGCCGCCTGCAGGAGGCCGTCAGCAAGGCCGAGGGCGCGCAGGCTGAGGCCGCGCGCGCACGCAGCGAGATCGCGCGCCTCAGCGGCGAACAGGCCAAGCTCACCGCCAGCATGGAATACGCCAGTGCGCGCGAACGCCAGCTCAGCGGCGAACGCGACCGCCTCGACCGCGAGCGTGGCGAACTGCAGGCCCGCCTCGACGCTGCGCGCAAGAGCAGCGAGTCGGTGCTCGGGCAGGCCGAGCAGAGCCAAGCCTCGCTCAAGCGCCTGCTCGCCGAGGCCAAGGCCGCCGAGGCCGAGGTCAAGGCGCAGGTCGGCCGCCTGAGCGGCGAGCAGGCGACGCTCAGCGAGCGCGCCGGGGCAGCCGACAAGGAGCTCGGCGCCCTGCGCGCCGAGCGCGAGCGCGCCCAGGCCCAGCTCAAGGAGCTCGGTCAGGAGCGCGATCAGGCCAAGGCCAAGCTGGCCGAGCTCGAACGCGAGCGCCAGCGCCAGCAGGAGGCGGCAGCCAAATCCGAGACCCAGCTGCGTGGCGCCGGCCAGGACGCCGAGCGCCTGCGCAAGGCCGAGGCTGAGGCGAGCGCCCGCGGCGAGCGCCTGGTGGGCGAACTGGCCCAGCTGCGCGAGCAGCTCGCCGGCGCAGTCGCCGCGCGCGAGCAGCACAGCGGGCAGCAGGCGGCGTGGCGCGAGCAGGAGGCCAAGCTCACCGGTGAACGCGACCAGGCACGCAGTGCGGCCACCGGCGCCGGCAACGAGCGCGACCGCTTCAAAGCCAATCTCGACCGCCTCAAGCTCGACCACGAGGCGCTCGCCCAGCGCCTCGAGGAGCGCGAATCCCAACTTACCGCCCGCCTCACCGAGGTCAGCCGCCAGCTCGGCGAACTCAAGCAGGCCAATGCCCGCCTCGCCGCCGAAGGCGAGCGCCTGCAGGGCGAGCTGGCGCGTGCCGGCGGCAGCAAGAGCGAAGCCATTCGTGATGACGCCAAGGAGGCGCTCGAACGCAAGGCCTCGACCAGCATGTGGGCCAAACGGCTGTCCGAGAGCGCCGCCTCGGCCGACCAGGCGCGGGCGCGTTCGAGCGAGCTCGAACGCAAGATCGACGACCAGCGCCAGCAGCTCGCCCAGTTCGAGGACCGCCTCGCACGCCAGAGCCAGAGCGAAGTGCACCTGCGCGAGCGCGTGCTCGAGATCGAACGCCGCGAGAGCAACCTCCAGCAGCAGCTGATCGCCAACCGCGCCCAGGCCGAGCGCGAGCGCGCCGCGCTTGCGGCGCTCGAACGCGACCTCGCGGGCGAGCGCGGCAAGCTCGCCGAGGCCGAGGCGGCGCGCAGCAAGCAGCGCCAGCGCTTCGAGGGGCTCATGCTCGAGGCGCGCGACGCGGTGGCCAACGCCAAGCGCCGGCAGGACCAGACCGACCACGACGACCGCGCCATCATCGCCGACCTCATGAAGCAGGTGCAGGACCTGCGCCTGCGCACCGGTACGCGGGCCTGAGGCGGGACGCCACGGCACGCGGCGGGCGGGGGCCGGTTCATGGCTGAGTCACGGCAATGGACCCTGACGCGTGGCGTGCAGGCGCCGGTGGTGTTCACCGGCGAGCTGCTCTTCCACCACGACGGCATCGGCGGCATCTCGCTCTGGCAGTCCCTGGTCAGCCGGGGGCGCTGGCACGCCTGCTCGGTGTTCCGCAGCCGCGAGGGGCGGCTGGTGGTCTACCTGTGCTACCGCACGCGGGTGGCGGGCGAGCTCGACAACCGCGAAGTGTTCATCATCGACCGCTTGGAGGAGCTGCCGCCGCTCTTCGCCCAGTACCAGCAGGTGGCCTTCCCGGTCATCGCCAGCCGCATGGGCGGTGACGAGCGGCAGCGCCAACGGGAGGTGATGGACCTGCTCGCGCGCTTCCAGACCCAGGTGGCGAAGCTGCTCGCCGCGCTGCCAGGCGGTGCGCGCACGCTGCCCTGAGGCGCTTGCTCAGTCCTCGCCATCGTGCGCGGTAGGCGGGTGGTGGACGCGCTCGAAGCGCCGCCGGCCCTCGCGGCCCTCGGCCAGCCATGCCGCCACCGCCGCCTGGTCGCCCTCTTCGAGCAGGCCGAGCAGGGCGCGCAGCCGCTGGCTGGCGGTCTGCAGCCCAGCGGTCACCGCCAGGCGGTTGCAGAGCAGGATGTCGGCCCACAGTGCCGGATCGCCACCGGCGACCCGGGTGGTGTCACGGAAGCCGCTTGCGGCCAGCGCCACCGCCTGTTCGCCCAGCCCCGCCGCCGCCAGCGCGGCGGCGATATGTGGGAGGTGGGAGGCCTCCGCCACCGCGCGGTCATGCTCGTGCGGAGCGATGCGCTGGGTGCGGCTGCCGACCGCTTGCCACAGGCGTTCGACCAGGTCGAGCGCGCGTGGCGGGGTGCCCGGAACCGGAGTGACGGCGGTGGTGCAGCCGCGGAAGAGGTCGGCGCGGGCGTGGGCCAGACCCTGGAGATGGCTGCCGGCCATGGGATGGCTGCCGAGGAAGCGTCCGGCGCGCCCGAGCTCGGCGAGCTCGCTGCACAGCGGCCCCTTGACGCTGCCAACGTCGGTGAGCAGGGCGTCGCCCCCCATGGCGGCGAGCTGGCGCACCTGGTCGGCGATGGTGCTCACCGGCGTGCATACCACCGCCAGCTGGACCTGGTGCATGGCCGCATGGAGCTCCCCGGCCTGCCGTCCGTAGCCGAGCTCCTGCGCGTCCTGGGCGACCTCGGGGCGGCGATGGTGCAGAAGTACCGGCCAGCCGGCGGCGGTCAGGGCCGCCGCCAGGCTGCCACCCATGAAGCCGAGACCGACGACCAGGACGGTGGGGGGGGCCATGGCCGGCACCTTCCCCCCGCGCGCTGCCGGCGCAAGCCGTCGGGCAGGCCAGGTCAGTCCCCGGCTGCCAGCCTGGCGGCGGGTGCTCGCGAGGGGGTTGGCCGGGAGGCGTGAGGGGCTTCGGGGCGGAAAAGGGGTGGTGCGCGGCACAACAGCGGGTTTCCTGCAGTCCGGGAAGCGCCTTGTCCGACCATCCCGGGCAAATCAGCCCCTGGCGGGGGTGGCGCTGGACCCCGATTCAGCCGGAATGGGTTCTATTTCGCATGTCCAGGCATTGACCGCTGGGCCTGCCGACCTATGGTGCCCACCCCGCCCCCGTGCGTCAGAGCGCCCCGCCCGTCGTCCGTCCGAGGTCCAGACCCATGCCCCGCACCCCCTTCATCGCCGGCAATTGGAAGCTCAATCTCACTGGCGAAGAAGGTGTTGCACTGGTCGGGGCGCTCGCTGCGGCGGTCGCTGCCAGCCGCGCCGAGGTGGCGGTCTGCCCGACCGCCCTGGCGCTGGCCCAGGTGGTCAAGGCCGCCGCCGGCTCGCGCATCGGGGTCGGCGGGCAGCACTGCCACTGGGAGGAGAAGGGGGCCTTCACCGGCGAGCTCTCGGCCAGCCTGCTCAAGGCCGCCGGGGCGCGCTACGTCATCCTCGGCCATAGCGAGCGCCGGCAGTACTTCGGCGAGACCGACACGACGGTCAACCGCCGGCTCAAGGCGGTGCTGCTCCAGGGTCTGGTGCCCATCGTCTGCATCGGCGAGACGCTCGCCGAACGCGACGGTGGCAAGCTTGAGGAAGTGCTCTCGCGCCAGGTGCAGGGGGCCTGCGCCGGCTTCACCACCGCCCAGCTTGAGACCCTGGTCATCGCCTATGAACCAGTGTGGGCGATCGGCACTGGGCGCACCGCCACCACCCAGCAGGCGCAGGATGCGCATGCCTTTGTGCGCGGACGTCTGCGCGCTCTCCACGGCGATCTCGCCGAGCGCGTGCGCATCCAGTACGGCGGCTCGGTCAAACCCGACAATGCCAAGGAACTGCTCGCCCAACCCGACGTCGATGGTGCCCTGGTCGGCGGCGCCAGCCTCAAGGCCGGCGACTTCGGCGCCATCCTCGCTGCCGCCTGACCGTCAGCCCCGCTTACCACCCTACGTTCTGAGAAAGCATCGCACGTGACCCCGACGACCCTCATCCTGGTGATCCTGCTGTGGCCGCTGTGCTTGTTCATCATCGGCCTGATCCTGCTCCAGGGCGGTGCCGGCGACATCTCGAGCGCCTTCGGCGGCGGTGGCCAGCTCGACAGCACCCTGGGCGTGGGCGCTGGACGCAAGATGAGCAAGCTCACCGCCTGGCTGGCGGGCACCTTCCTGCTGGTGGTGCTGCTGCTCTCGATCCATTCCAAGGTCGACCTCGGCAAGTTCACCCCCGCGCCCACGGTCACCCCGCCCGCGCCCGCGCCCGCGACCACCGGCGCACTACCGCTCACGCTGCCTGGCACCGGGGCGCCTGCCACGAGGCCGGGCGGTGCGGCGGTGCCCGCGCCGGGAGCCCCGGTGCCCACGCCTGTCCCGGGCTCGGTGCCCGCGCCGGCGGCGCCGGGAGCCGTCCCGGTGAATGCTCCGACGCCGGGCGCCCAGGCTCCGCGCGCAGCGCCCGCCAATCCCGCAGCGCCTGCCGTTGCCGCCCCCACCGCTGCCGCCCCGGCAAATGTGCCGGCGACCAGCGCCCCGGTCATCGTCCCGACGATTCTCCCGGCGGCCAACGCGCCAAGCCAGGCGCCCGCCCCGCCAGCGTCGCCGGAAGGCGCGGCTGCGCCTGCAGCGCCCACGCCTGCAGCGCCCACGCCTGCAGCGGCTGCGCCTGCAGCGCCCGCGCATTCGGGCGTGCAGGTGGAACCGGGTAAATAGCCGCAGCGGCCAGTCCAGCGAAGGGCACGACGATGTCTCAAACCGCCAATCAGGCTCCGATCCCCGCCCCGCGACCGGGAGCGCCGACCGTCGCCGGCGGCGCCGTGCTGGCCAGCATGGTGACGGTCGATCGCGCAGTGGTGCGCGCCGAGATCGGACGCGAACGGCTGTTGGCGCTCTACCGCCGCATGCTGCTCATCCGCCGCTTCGAGGAGGAGGCGGACAAGCAGGCGGGTCTGCTGCGCGATGGCACCCAGATCAAGCGCATCGCCGGCTTCCTCCATCTCTACATCGGCCAGGAGGCGGTGCAGACCGGGTTCTCCGCCCACCTCGACCCGCTGCGCGACGCCACCCTCACCAGCTACCGCTGCCACGCCCTCGGCTTGCTTGCTGGGCTCGAGCCCAAGGAGCTGATGGCCGAGCTGTTTGGCAAGGCCACCGGCAATGTGCGCGGCAAGGGCGGCTCGATGCACTTCTTCTCCAAAGTGCGCAACATGCTCGGCGGCCACGGCATCGTCGGCGGCCAGATCCCGGTCGGGACCGGCGCCGCCTTCTCGGCCAAGTACCGCAAGAGCGGCGGCGTCAGCGTCACCTACCTCGGCGACGGCGCGGTGCCGCAGGGCACCTTCCACGAGTCGCTGAACATCGCCGGGCTGTGGAAGCTGCCGGCGATCTACGTCATCGAGAACAACCAATACGGCATGGGCACCGCCTGTGCGCGCGCGGTGGCGGTCGAGCACATGGCCGAGAGCAAGTCGATCGGCTACAGCCTCAAGGCGCTGACCTTCGACGGCCTCGATCTGCTCGCGGCGTGGAAGACGGCGCAGCAGGCCACCGCCTGGGCGCGGGCCTTCCAGCCGGTGCTGGTCGAGGCCAAGACCTACCGCTACCGCGGCCATTCCGCCTCCGACCCCGGACTCTACCGCAGCAAGGAGGAGGTCGAGCGCTACCGTTCGCATGATGCCATCGAGCGCACCAGGGCCGACCTCGCGGATGCGGGCTGGCTCACCGACGCCGCCGCCGAGCAGGAAGCCGAGGCGGTGGCGCAGCGCGTCGCCGAAGCGGTCGCCTTCGCCGCCGACAGCCCCGAGCCGCCGCTCTTAGACCTCACCAGCAACGTCTACGCCGAGTGACCATGCCCACCGTCCCCGCCTCGCCGCCGCTCAAGGCCGCCCGCCCGTTGGTCAAGGGCGAGCCGATCAACGGCCACAAGGGCGTGCCGCTGCCCAACGGCATGCAGCTGGTCACCACCCGCATCGCGCTGTGCCAGGCACTCTACGA
>JAYVMM010000382.1:0-3352 GCA_043758975.1 Planctomycetota bacterium
AGGGGCGCAGCATGCTGCGCCCCTTAATATTTAGCAAAGCTTTCCACAGGAGGCGCATTGAAAAAAACCATCAGGGACATTGATGTTGACAACAGGCGCGTACTTGTCCGGGTGGACTTTAACGTGCCGCTGGAAAACGGCGGCGTGGCGGACGACACCAGGATCAGGGCGGCGCTGCCAACCATTAACTATCTGCGGGAGCACGGCGCTCGCGTGATTCTGATCTCGCACCTGGGCCGGCCCCAGGGCGTGGACGACTCGCTGCGGATGGATCCGGTCGCCGGCCGCCTGGCCGAACTTCTGGACGCGCCGGTCATGAAGCTGGACGACTGCATCGGCCCGGAGGTGGAAGCCCGCCTGGCTCAGCTGCCCGCGGGCGGCGTGGCGTTGCTGGAAAACTGCCGTTTTCATCCCGAAGAAAAGCAAAACGACCCCGCGTTTGCCGAGGGCCTGGCCCGCCTGGCCGATATCTTTGTTAACGACGCCTTCGGCACCGCCCACCGCGCGCACAGCTCGATGGTCGGGGTCAAGCTGCCCAGCCGCGCCGCCGGCTTCCTGCTCAAGAAGGAGCTCGACGCATTCGCCCAGGTGCTCGACAACCCCAAGCGCCCGCTGCTCGCGGTGCTCGGCGGGGCCAAGGTCGCGGACAAGATCCTGCTGATCAACAACCTGCTCGACAAGGCCAACGAGCTGATCATCGGCGGCGGCATGGCCTATACCTTCCTCAAGGTGCTCAGCGGCATGGAGATCGGCAAGTCGCTGTTCGACGCCGAAGGCGCCAAGATCGTCGCCGAGCTGGCGGCCAAGGCCAAGGCCAAGGGCGTCGCGCTGCACCTGCCGGTCGACTTCATCGCCGCCGACAAGTTCGATCCCGCCGCCAACACCCAGCTGGTGACTGCCAAGCAGGGCATCCCCGCCGGCTGGGAGGGCCTCGACTGCGGCCCCGAGACGGTCAAGGCCAACGCCGCGGTGTTCGCGCGCGCGCGCACCATCGTGTGGAACGGCCCGCTCGGGGTCTTCGAGTTCGACAAGTTCGCCACCGGCACGCGCGCGGCGATGGACGCCATGGTCGCCGCCACCAAGGCCGGGGCGGTGACGGTGATCGGCGGCGGCGACACCGCCACCGCGGCGGCGAAGTGGAAGACCGAGGATCTGGTCACCCACTGCTCCACCGGCGGCGGCGCCTCGCTCGAGCTGCTTGAGGGCAAGCTGCTGCCGGGCATCGCCGCGCTCAGCGAGGCGTAAGCGAGCCGCGCTCAGGAAGGCGTAAGCGAGCCTCGCACAGCGCGGCGTGAGGCACCGTGCCGGACTCGTGCAGGGTGTAATCAGTGAATCACGTTGAACGGCATCCCCGGCACCTAGGCTGAACATAGTCGCCGCCGGCACCCGCCTGGCGACGGCATGGGGGTTCTGCGTGGACATCGCCGTCCTGCGCTTCGCCGTAGTGTTGCTCTGCCTTGCCGGCATGACGGCGGCACTGTGGAGCAGCTTCGCCCACCCGGAGTCCGCATTGGTGGGGAGCGGCGCGCCCACGCCGAGCCTTTCTGCGGCGCGCCCGCAACGGGTGGTGGTCGACCCCGATGAACCCGACTTCAGCGCCGCCACCACCGTGGCGCGCACGGTAGGCGCGCCCGATGCCGCGGGACGCTTCACCGTCGAGCGCGTAGTGCGCGTCGACGGCCTGAAATTCCCGCTGCTGCGCCTGCGCGAGCTGCGTCAGCAGGTCGCGGGGGCGGAGGGCGGTGTGCTGCTCGAGCGCACCGCGACCGCCGCCGACCATCTCGTGCTCGCCCTGCTGCCGGGCGAGGATGCCGCAGACCTGGCGCGCGTGGTGGGCGCGCGCGGCGGGCGGGTGCTGATGACCGATGCGGCGGCGCGCATCGCCCTGGTCGCGCCCGCAACCGAGGGCGGCGATCTCGACGCCCTCGCCGCCGCCCTCGCCGCGCGCGCGCCCGAGCGCGACGCCCTGGTGCACGCCATCGGGCGCAGCGACGGCGAATTGAGCACCAGCGCCGGTGCGCAGTGGGGCCTGGCGCGCATCGCCGCCGACCAGGCCTGGGATTTCTCCACCGGCTCAGCCCAGGTGCTGGTGGCGGTGATCGATTCCGGCATCGACTACCACCACCCCGACCTCGCCGCCAACGTGTGGACCAATCCCGGCGAGAGCGGGCGCGACGAGAGCGGCCAGGACAAGGCGGCCAATGGGCGCGACGACGACGGCAACGGCTACGCCGACGATGTGCACGGCTATGACTTCGTCGCCGGCGGCGAACCGCTCGACGCCTGCGACCACGGCACCCACATCGCCGGCATCATCGGCGCCGGTGGCGGTGCGCGCGCGGATCACCAAGGCGCGGTCGGGGTGTGCTGGAAGGTCCAGCTCGCGTCACTGCGCATCCTCGACTACCGCGGCCTCGGCTTCACCAGCGACGCGGTGCGCGCGGTGCGCTACGCCACCCGCATCGGCGCCCGCCTGAGCGTCGATGCCTGGAGCGGCGGCGGGCGCTCCCCCCTGCTTGAGGCGGCGATCCAGGACGCCGGCGCGCACCAGGTGCTGTTCATCGCCGCCGCCGGCGACCGCAGCGAGGATCTCGCCCTCCACCCCGCCTATCCGGCCTCCTATGCGCTCGACAATGTCATCGCGGTGGCGGCCTCCGACCGCGACGACCTGCTCGCCCCGTTCAGCGCCTTCGGCGCCGCGGTGCACCTCGCCGCCCCTGGCGTGGCGGTGCCGAGCACGGTGCGCGGCGCCTATGCCAGCGCGAGCGGGACAGCGGCGGCAGCGGCGCATGTCGCCGGCGCCTGCGCCCTGCTCGCCGCCTTCGCGCCCGGGCTGAACGCCGAGCAGATCCGCAGCCGCGTGCTCAGCACCACCGATCCGGTCCCCGCCCTCGACCACCAGTGCAGCACCGGCGGGCGGCTCAACGTCTACCGCGCCCTCGCCCCGATCGCGGTGGTGGTGGCCTGCCGCGAGCCGGCGCCGCTCGCAGCGCCAGCGCCGGTGGCGGCGCCGGAACGGCGCTGAGCGCGCACGCGCGGGCCGCCGCCACCAGCGCGCCGCGCCCCGATCTCCTCGCCTTGCTGGCGGCGCCGGCGCCTGAGGTGGCGCCGCGGCTCATCGGCTGGCGCCTGCTCTCCCACGGGGTGGAAGCGCGCATTACCGAGACCGAGGCCTACCAGAGCGAGAGCGACCGCGCCTGCCATGCCTGGCGCGGGCGCACCCGCCGCACCGCCGCGCTCTATGCTGCGCCCGGCACGCTCTACATCTACCGCTGCTACGGCGTGCACTGGATGCTCAACCTGGTCTGTGACCGCGTCGATGAACCGGCGGCGGTGCTGATCCGCGCGGTGG
>JAYVMM010000383.1:0-7570 GCA_043758975.1 Planctomycetota bacterium
GACGAAGGTCGGCTCGCCGCCCATGGTCAGGCGCACGTCGCGGGCGCGCAGGTCGGCGTCGACGCGCTCGCCCATGCTGAGGATGGCCTGCCATTGCACGTCCCGGTAGGGGCGGGTGGTGCGCGGATCCTCGTGGATGCGCCGCACCGACATCTCCACGCTGAAGGCGCAGGTCACCTCGTCGGCGCCGGAGAAGGCGCCGCTGATTGGCGCCGCCGCCGATGGCTCGGGGGTGCAGGCGAGCGGGATGTGGCCCTCCCCGGCGAGCAGGCCAGAAGTAGGGTCGAGGCCGATCCAGCCGGCGCCGGGCACGAAGACTTCGGCCCAGGCATGCAGATCGGTGAAATCGCTTTCCGGGCCGGAGGGCCCGTCGAGCGCCTTGAGGTCGGCGGCGAGCTGGATCAGGTAGCCGGAGGCGAAGCGCGCGGCGAGACCGAGGTGGCGCAGGATCTGCACCAGGAGCCAGGCGCTGTCGCGGCACGAACCGCTGGCCTTGGTCAGGGTCTCCTCCGGCGCCTGCACCCCGGGCTCCATGCGGATGAGGTAGGACACCACGCCCGCGAGCTGGCGGTTGAGCTCGACCAGGAAGTCGACGGTGGTGCGCTCGGCACGCGGGATGGCAGCGACGTAGGCGGCGAGCAGCGGCCCGGCGGCGGCGGTCTCGAGGTAGGGCTTGAGATCGCGCTTGAGTTCGGGCGGATAGGCGAAGGGCCAGCGCTCGGCCTCCGGCTCGGTGAAGAAGTCGAACGGATTGATCACCGTCATCTCCACCACCAGGTCGACGTCGACGCGGAACTCGCTCGCCGCCTCCGGCATCACCAGGCGCGCCTGGAAGTTGCCCTGGGGGTCCTGCTGCCAGTTGATGTAGTGCCTCTCTGGCTGGCAGCGCAGCGAGTAGCTCAGCACCGGGGTGCGGCAATGGGCGGCGGGGCGCAGGCGCACCACGTGCGGCGAGAGCATCACGGCCTCGCTGTAGCGGTAGCTGGTGGAATGGGTAAGGGCGACGCGGATGGTCATCGTTCGCTCGGCATAAAATGTTCGCGCTGGAGGGCAGCGCCGATGGCGTTGATGCGGGACAGCGCCTCGGCGGCGGCGGATGGCAGTTCGGCAGCGCTGCGGCGCGCGAGCTCCTGCGCAAGGTCGGCGATGGCGCTGGCGGTGTCGCTGCCGAGGTCGCTCTTGAGCTCGCCCACCGCGGTGCGCAAGCGTTCGACGTTGGTGGCCAGGCTGCGCGTCGATTCGCGCGAGCGCAGCATCAGCTCGATCGCCAGCTCGGGCTGCAGTGGCTGGCTGGTGCTGCGGTAGTACGCATCGCGCATGCCGGCGGCGGCGAGCAGGGACTCCCATTCGCGGTGCGCCGGGGTACCGGGTTCGGGCGCCGGCTCACTGAGCAGGGGCGGCAGCGCCGCCATCAGCAGGCGGCTGAGGAAGTCGGCGCGTTCGAGCGCCTGGCCGATGGTCAGCACGCGGTAGAGCGCGTCGCGCAGCTGGTCGTCGAGCGCGCCGCGGATCCATTGGCAACGCTGCCTGGTCCAGCCCAGCCAGTGCTCGAGCCCGCGTTGATTGAGCGCGGTACCGCCGAATTCGCGCGCCTCCAGCCAGCAGGTGTTGACCGCCTCCCACGCCTCGCCGGTGAGCAGGTGGCGCAGGTTGCGCGCGTTCTCGCGCACCGCGCGCATGCAGGACACCACGCTCGAGGGGTTGTCGCGGTCGACCATGAGGTGGGCGCTGATCGCATCGGCGGTGGCGGGGCCGAATTCGGCGCCGAAGCGGTGCGGATCGGTGGCCACCGCCACCACCGCTCGCCACGGGCGCTGGCTGTCGCCGGGCGCATCGGGGGCGAGCGACTGGGCATTGGCGGCGGCGAGCAGGCGCGCGGTGTTCTCGGCGCGTTCGAGGTAGCGCGTCAGCCAGTAGCTGTGCGCGGCGAGCCGGCTGAGCATCAGGGCCTCCTCGGCCCGGGCCGGCGGCCTCGCGCGCGGCGGGCGGCGGAGCTGGGGTGGTCACTGGTGGTCATGGCGTGGTCCGTGCGCTGCCTGGCCGCGCGCCGGCGGCGCGGCGGCGCCGGGAGCGGCCTGGGGGGGTCGGGGCGAGTGGGGTCGGGATCAGCGGTCGTCGAGCACCCAGGTGTCCTTGGTGCCGCCGCCTTGCGAGGAGTTCACCACCAGGGAGCCCTCTTTGAGCGCCACCCGCGTCAGCGCGCCGGGCACCAAGGTGCAATTGCGGCCAGAGAGCACGTACGGGCGCAGATCGACATGGCGCGGGGCGATGTCCTGGGCCGAGAAGGTCGGGCAGGTGGAAAGCGCGAGGGTCGGCTGGGCGATGAAGGCGCCCGGATTGGAGAGGATGCGCGCCTTGTAGGACTCGCGCTCGGCGGCGGTGCTGGCCGGGCCCACGAGCATGCCGTAGCCGCCGGAGCCGTGCACCTCCTTGACCACCAGTTCGGCGAGGTGCTCGATGACATAGGCGAGCTCGTCCGCCCGTCCGAGCCGCCAGGTCGGCACGTTGCTGAGGATGGGCTTCTCGCCGAGGTAGAATTCGATCATTTGGGGGACATAGAGGTAGGTCGCCTTGTCGTCGGCGACCCCGTTGCCCACCGCGTTGGCGAGATTGACGCGCCCGGCGCGGTAGACGTCCATCAACCCGGGCACCCCGAGCAGGCTGTCGGGGCGGAACACCTTTGGGTCGAGGAACTCGTCGTCGACACGCCGGTAGATGACGTCGACCTGCACCCGCCCGTGCAGGTTGCGCATCCACACCGCACCCTCATCGACGAACAGGTCTTGGCCCTCGACCAGCGCCACGCCCATGCGCTGGGCGAGGAAGGCGTGCTCGAAGAAGGCGCTGTTGGCGGGTCCGGGGGTGAGCACCACCACCATCGGGTCGTCGCAGCCGGCGGGGGCGCAGGCGCGCAGGTTGGCGAGCAGCACCTCGGGATAATGGTCGATGGTGGCGATGCGCTGACGGCGGAAGAAGTCGGGGAACAGTCGGCGCATCGCCGCCCGGTTCTCGATCATGTAGGACACCCCTGAGGGGGTGCGCAGGTTGTCCTCGAGCACGTACCACTGGTCGCCGGAGACCCGCACCACGTCGATGCCGGCGATGTGCGCGTGAATGCCCTGCGGCAGGTCGAGCCCGACCATTTCGGGGCGGAAGAGCACATTGTCGACGATCTCGCTGTGCGGGATCACCCCGGCCTTGAGGATCTCCTGCCCGTGGTAGATGTCGTCGAGGAAGCGGTTGAGGGCGCGCACGCGCTGGCAGCAGCCGGTCGCCACCACCGCCCACTCCTCGGCGCTGAGGATGCGCGGGATGACGTCGAAGGGGATCAGGCGCTCGTCGCCGCTCGCGTCGCCATAAAGGTTGAAGGTGATGCCACGCCGGCGGAACAGGGCATCGGCTTCGGCGCGCTTGGCCTCCAGTGAACCGGCATCCGCACTGCGCAGGAACTCGGCGAGCGGGCGGTAGGCCGGGTTGACCCCGGTCGGGCCGCGCATCTCGTTATAGGCGCGCGGGCGGCTGGGCGGGCGCGCGGGTGGCGGCGACGGAGCGTCGGCGAGGGTCTGCTGCTGAAGGTCGGCACTCACAATGGTCACCTGACTAGGAAGGGGGGCAGCGTCAACTGCTGCGCCATGAATCACATTCAGATCGATAACTTAATCCCTTATCCGACAGAGCTTTATAATACGACTCCGAGCCAGACGCGACCCGGGATGGGGGTCCGCAGCCCGTTTGGCGGTCACGCGCGAGGCGCCGGCCCAAGCGGGCGGCGGGGCGGCGCCGGAGCTGATGGAGGCGCTCGGGATGCATGCGTAACACCGTAGCCACCGGACGCGCGACAACAGTGTTTCCCAGCTGAGCATCGCTCACCCCGCCGACCTCGTGAGCCAGGCCTGCCAGGGGGGGCGGCTCGGCCCGTGACTCGCCGGCGGCGGGCATAGCGTGCTGCGCGGAGGGCCGGGCTATGGCGAACGGGAAGGTGGATGGCGGCGCGGTAGGCGGGTCGGGGGCGGGCAGGCGGCGGACGGCGCTTGCGGCCCTGGTCGCTGCCGCGCTGGTGGCAGCGGGTTGCGGCAGTGGCGAGGCGGACACCCGCGCCGGGGTCGGCGACACTGCCGCCCCGCCGGCGACCCACCAGCTGCCGCCCGAGCTGCGCCACGAGGTCGAGGTTTACGTCGAGAAGCCGCCGTCCCGTCCCTTCCTGGTCATCGCCACCTACCGCTACGCCGCGCCGCGCAATGCCGGCGAGGAGATGCCCTACCTCAAGCGCCAGGTGGTGCAGGACGGCGGCGATGCGCTGTTCGTGCGCGTGGTCGTCGGCGACCGCGGACGCACCGACATCGACCAGGAGTCGCTGATCGAGGCGAAGATCATCGCCTGGAAGCGCTGAGGCCCGCGCGCGCAAGCCGCTATTTGCCTCTGGGCCGGCAGCGGCCACCATGATTCGACCGCCCGCCCGGGCGGGCGGGAACCAGGACACCATCGGTAATAGCGATGCCGCCGGACCAGCGCACCCTCACCGTCCTCTACGTCGACGACGAACCGCAGGCGCTCAAATATTTCGCCAAGGCCTTCAGCGGCGACTTCCCCGTGCTCACCGCCGGCAGCGTCGATGAGGCGCGCGCCCTGCTCGAGCAGGACCAGGGTCAGATTGCGGTGGTGGTCACCGACCAGCGCATGCCGCTGTCAAGCGGGGTCGATCTGCTCGGCTGGCTGCGCCTCGCCCGCCCGCAGGTGGTGCGCATCCTCACCACCGCCTTCAGCGACCTCGAGAGCGCGATCGAGGCGGTCAACAACGGGGCGATCTTCCGCTATGTGACCAAGCCGTGGGACATCCGCGACCTGCGCGGCATCCTGCTGCGCGCCCTCGATGTGAACCGCCTGCAGAGCGACCGCGAACTGCTGGTGCGCGAGAAGACCGAGGTATTGCAGCGCTTGATCGTGGTCGACCAGGTGCGCAGCTACCTGGCGCGCTTGAGCTCGCCGCTCGACCTCGCCACCCGCTCGCTGCGCAGCGCGCAGAAGAGCCTGCCCGGCAACGCCGGCGAGCTCTCCGATGCGATCGAGGGCGTCGACCGCGGCATCGGACGGATCAAGGGCATCGTCGACGAACTGCGCAGCTTCGCTGATCCCACGCGCGAGTCAGACAAAGAGGGCTTCACCATCGAGCTTGCCCTCGAGCGCAGCCTGAAGCAGCCCGACATCTCCCATCTCGCGCCGCGCGTCCGGCTCGATGTCGGAACGCCGCTGCGGGTGCTCGCGGTCAAGAGCCAGCTGGCCTCGGTCTTCGGTCACCTCATCGCTAATGCCGGCGAGGCGCTGCGCCAGGTCGCCGATGGGCGTCAGGGCGAGATCCGCATCGCCACCCGCCAGGTCGCGCAGCGCCTGGTGGTGACGGTGCACGACAACGGCATCGGCATCCCGCCGATGAACCTGCCGCGCATCTTCGACCCCTTCTTCACCACCAAGGACTCGGCCGATGGCATGGGCCTCGGGCTGACCATCGCGCGCACCATCCTGATGAACCATGGCGGGCGGATCCAAGTGCGCAGCGAATACGGGCGCTGGACCGAGGTCGGCTTCGACCTCCCGTTGCTCGCCGCCGGCGCCTGAGGCCGTCCGGCGCGCGCAGAGCTCGCGCTCAGTGCACGCGCTCCTGGGCCAGGAGCGCGCGGATGCGCGCGGACAGCGCCGGCAGGCGCGCTTCGTCCGGGCGCCACTGTCGGGCCTGGTCGAGCAGCAGCTGCGCGCTGCCGCCAGCCCCGCCGGCGAGCGCAAGCTCGGCGCGGGCGATGAGGTCATCGACCTGGCGGCTGCGGTAGGCGCGCACCAGCAGGCGTTCGCGCTCATCCGCTGCGCTGTCTGGGCCGTCGCCGCCGTCGACCTCGGCGGCGACGCGGTGGCGGGCCTCGGCCAGCAATGCGCACAGCGCGCCGACCTCGCGCGCCATGGCCGCATTGAGCGCATCGTCGCGGCGCCGGTCGGCGGCCTCCTGGTAGCGCGCCCCGGCGCGGCGAATGCTCTCGCCATCGTCCGCGCGCAGCAGCAGCGCGGCCTGGGCGGCGGCAAAGGCGCCGTCGTCCGTTGCCGCGGCACCGCCGGCGGCGGGCGCGGCCTCGTGCCGCACCGCGCGTTCGAGGTCGGCGAGCAGCAGGGTGTCGCCGGGATGCAGGGCGACCAGGCGGGTGTAGAGGTGCACCGCCTGGTCCCACTGGGCGAGGCGCTCGGCCTCGGCGGCCTGGTGCAGCAGGCTGGTGGCGGAGGCATCGTCGACGCGTGCCTGGACGCCATCGCGCAGAACGACGAAGGTGCAGGCGAGCACGCCGGCGAGGGCGAGGGCGACCAGGGTGCGGCGGTGACGTGCGACCAGGCGCACGGCGCGCTCGCGCAGGGTTTCGCGGTAGACGCTCACCACCTGCCCGGCGATGAAATGCTGGAGGTCGGCGATCAGCAGATCGACTGACTGGTAGCGCGAGTCCACCTGGTGGGCCATCGCCTTGTGCACGATCGCCACCAGGCTGCGCGGCAGTTCGCGCCCCTGCGGATGGAGGTCGAGGCGCTGCCAGACGTCGTGCGAGACCTGGTCGAGGGTGCGCCGGACATCGCCACGCTGGTAGGGCGAGGTGCCGGACAGGATCTCGTAGAGCACTACACCGAGCGAGTAGATGTCGCAGCGCACGTCGACCGCTTCGCCGCGCGCCTGCTCCGGGCTCATGTAGGCCGGGGTGCCGATGGCCTGGCCGCTACGCGTGCCATGCTCGTCGTCATCCTCGACCTGGCGCGGCTGCAGGGTGGTGACGGCGACCTGGCCGCCGGCGCCGGGCAGCACCTTGGCCAGGCCCCAGTCGATGACCAGGACCTCGCCGAAGCTCCCGACCATGATGTTGCGCGGCTTGAGATCGCGGTGGATCACCCCGCGGCTGTGTGCGAAGGCGATGGTCTCGCACACGCGCAGGAAGATCGCGAGCAGCGGGAAGCGCTGCTCGGGGTGGCCGAAGCGGGTGGCGGCAAACTCTGCCAGGGACTGGCCCTGCACCCGCTTCATGGTGTAGAACACCGCCCCGCTCGGCATCACCCCGAAGTCGTGCACCGGGATGATGCCGGGATGCTCGAGCTGGGCGGTGATCTGCGCCTCGTTGATGAAGCGCGCGACGTCATCGGGCTCGCTCTGCGAGGAGTTGAGGGTCTTGAAGGCGATCTCGCGCCGGCAGTCGCGGTCGAAGACGCTGAAGATGAAGCCCTGGCTGCCCTCGCCAAGGCGGTTGTTGAAGGCGAAGCGCGGCTGCGGCCCGGCGAACGAGCGCGTCCAGCCGTAGAGCAGGGAGACCAGGTCGTCCTCATGGTCGATGCCGCACAGGCGGAACAGGGTGGGCGAGGCCGGCAGCGGGGTGCGCAGCGCGCCGGCGGGCCCGCTCGCAACCGCGGCGGAGGCGCCGCTCAGCAGCGAGCCGGTGAAGGGCGTGGGGATGGCCTCATCGGCGGGGTCGGGCGCGCCCGCCAGGGGCTCGCGCTCGGCCTCCGGCACCGGCAGGGCAGCATAACGGTCAATGGGGATCATCGTCGGCCGTTG
>JAYVMM010000384.1:0-4331 GCA_043758975.1 Planctomycetota bacterium
CCGGCAGCTGGTGGTGCCAGCAGCCGGGTTCGATGAGCAGGAGGTCGCCGGGCTGGAGATCGAGACGCGCGCGCCCGTGCACCACGATGGTCCCCGCCAGGCAGGCGATGATGGTGGGGACGGCGTGCTGGTGGGCGGGCTGGCGGGGCGGGAAGGGGACACCATCCTGCGGTCCCCACTGCACCAGGGTGCGCACGCCGGCGGCGACGAAGTGGCGGAAGTGCTCCCACAGCGCGAGGGTGCCGGGGTCGAGCATGATGGCGTTGGAGGCCGGGGGCATGGCGGGTGCGCGCTCCTGAGGTGGCGGCGCTCCTCCCCGGGCGGGTGGGTGGCCGGCGCACCATCCTTGAATGTCGGGCGACGGCCGGACATTTTGCGAAAAATGCCGCGCGCGCGTGTGCGCGACCGCCCGCGCCGCGGCGCGCGGCCCGCCGCCCTAGCTGGCGGCGAGGAAGTTGGCGAGCAGGCGCAGCCCCTCAGGGCCGCTCTTCTCGGGATGGAACTGCACCGCCGCGAGGGCGCCCTGGCGCACCCCGGCGCAGAAGGGCTCGCCGTGCTCGGCGGTGGCGATGCGCGAGACGGCGGGGCCGGGGTCGCAGTAGTAGCTGTGCACGAAGTAGAAGTCGGTGCCCGCGGGGATGCCGCGCCACAGCGGATCGTCCGCCAGGGTGGGCGGGTTCCAGCCCATGTGCGGCACCTTGATCGCGTGATCGCGCGGGCGGAAGCGCTTGACCGTGCCGGGGAGCAGGCCGAGGCAGGGCACCCCGCCGTCCTCCTCGCTGCGCTCGAACAGCAGCTGCATGCCGACGCAAATGCACAGCAGCGGGGTGCCGGCGGCGACCAGCGCGCGCAGCGCGGCATCGAGGCCGGCGGCGTGCAGGTTGGCCATGCAGCTGCCCGCGGCGCCGACCCCGGGGAAGATCACCTTGTCGGCGTGCGCCAAGCGCTGCGCATCGCTGGTGATCTCGGCCTCCTGGCCGAGATGGGCCAGGGCGCGCAGCACCGAGGTCAAGTTGCCGGCCTGGTAGTCGAGGATGGCGACGCGCATGGCGGTGAGCGTAAGTGGCCCTGCGCAAAAGGGAAAGCAGCGGGGTCGCGAACGCTCTGTGCGCCCAGTGAGCTGCCACCCCTGCGCTTACGGCATTTGCCGTTGTCGCCCCCCGGGGGCGGCGACCATGCGCGCCATGCTCCATCCCCGCCCTATGCTCCTGGGAATTGCCCTCGCGGCGCTGTGCGGCTGCGGCGAGACCCGCACCTCCATCGTCACCCCCGGGATCCCGGACTACCGCGTCGAGTGGACGCCGCAGGAGCAGGCGCAGCAGCTCGCCATCCGCCAGCTGCATTCGCTCGCCGGCACCAGCACCCATGCCCTGCGCCTGGCCGGGACCATGGAGCTGCGCGTGCACGACCAGCACGATCTCACCGTGGTGGTGCTATCGGGCAGCGCGTGGGTGCGCCTGGCCGGCAAGTTCACCAGCCTCGCCCCCGGCGACATCATCGAGATCCCGCGCGGGGTGAACTACTTCTTCGAGAACCGCGGCGCGACCGCGAGCGAGTTCTACGAGATCTACTATCCGCCCTACGACGGCAAGGACATGCGCCTGATCAAGGAAGGCGGCGAGCACTAAGCCGGGCCGCCGGCGCTGCCGGCGCTGGTTTGGCGCAGCGGAACCGCGACACTCCCGTTAGAGGTGGCGATGCCCAGGGTGGTGATCGTGGGGGCGGGAATCTGCGGCCTGGTCGCTGCTGGCGCGCTGCGCGCCGCCGGCTGGCAGCCGCTCATCCTCGAGCAGCAGGAGCGCGTGGGCGGGCGCCTGCGCACCGAGCGCCGTGGTGATGCCGCTTGCGACAGCGGCGCGCAGTTCTTCAGCGTGCGCGCGCCGGCCTTCGCCACCCTGGTCGCGGCGTGGCGCGCCGCCGGGCTGGCCGAGCACTGGTGCAACGGCTTCGCCACCGCGGCGGTGCACGACCCGCGCGCAGCGCCGGTCGCGGTCGAGGACGGCTTCCCGCGCTACCGCATCGCCGGCGGCATGGAGCGCCTGGCGCAGCACCTCGCGCGCGGATTGGAGGTGCAGTGCCAACGCGTCGCAACCCGCCTGGATACCGGCGCACGCGCACTGGCGCTGCGCGTGCGCAGCCCAGCCGGCGAGACCACCCTCAGCGCCGACGCCGCCATCCTCACCCCGCCGGTGCCGCTCGCCCTCGCGCTCATCGCCGCCGGATGCCATAAGCGCGCCCTCGCGCCGGCGCTGCAGGCGCGCCTGGCGACGGTGCGCTACGCACCCTGCCTGTGCCTGACCCTCGACTTTCCAAAGGCGACCAGCCTGGCCATCCCGGCGCCAGGCGCGGTGCGCCTGAGCGCAGGCCCACTCAGCTGGCTCGCCAGCCAACGCGCCAAGGGCTTGCGCGCGAGCGGTGACGGGGTGGTGGTCCATGCCGAGGCGGAGTGGAGCGCGGCGCACGCGCACCAGACTGATGAGCAGCTGATCGCCGCGCTGACCGCGCTGGCGGCACCGCTGCTTACGGGGTGGTCGGGCGGGGACTGGTCGAGCCCGGCTGCCGCCACTCTCACCCGGTGGCAGCACAGCCTGGCGACCGCGACCATTGACGAACCCTTCCTGGACGCCGGTCTGGCCGCCCCGGTGCTCCTGGCCGGCGATGCCTTCGGTGGGCGTCCGCGCGTGGAAGGGGCGGTGCTGTCCGGCCTTGCAGCGGCGGCGGCGCTCATCGGCGCGCCCCGCTCCGACTAAGCCCGACGGCGACTGCCGCATGAAGCAGCCGCCGCGCCGGCACGGGCGGTGCTTGGCGTGGCACATCCTAGAAACATCCAAAACGTTCAATGTGAACACTCAGTGAATGTTGGGGCAGGGATGCATCAGCATTGTTGTCGACAAAATCAGCACAAATCTCATTTGATTCCAATGCTCCCCTCTATAAATCGTCCATAATGTCCAGGGAGGTTGCCGATGTCAGAAGCCGCGGCGCTCAATATCCATCAGGTGGCACGTGCCGCCGGCCTGACCACCAGCCTGCTGCGGGTGTGGGAATCGCGCTACGGCTGGCCGTCACCGCGCCGCCTGCGCAATGGCTACCGCATCTTCACCCGCCACCAGCTCGAGGAGGTGGTGCGCGCAGCGATCCTGGTGCGCACCGGGATGGCGATCGGCAAGCTCATCGTCGACGGCCTGCCGCGCTGGCCGGCGGAGCCCGAGCGCCAGCAGCTCGCCCAGCCGCTGACCGCCGCGCGCGCGCTGCGCCTGCCGCCGAGCGCGCCGGCGGCGCGCCTGCGCGACGAGGTGCTCGACGCGCTCGAACGCGCGCATTCCGGACGCATCCGCGAGCAGCTCCAGCTGGCGCCGCTCGAGCTGCGCCCGCATGACGAGCTGCTCGGGGTGCTGGTGCCGGCGCTGGTGGGGATATGCGAGCTCGCCCAGCGCGGGCGGCGCATCGCCGAGCACCAGGCGCTGGTCCAGCTCATCGGCGACCGCGCCCGCCAGCTCCTGCGCCAGTGCCGCCGCCAGGGCCCGCCGGTGGCGGTGCTCGCCAGCCCCGGCGAGGAGCCGCTCGCCGATCTGGTGGCGGTGGTGCTGGCGCTGCGCGGCTGCGCGGTCTCGCGTACGCAGCCGGCGGACGAGCAGGTGCCGGTGGTGGTGGCCGAGACCATCGGCCAGCAGGCTGGCGCGCTCGGCGGCATCGCCGGCGTGCGGGTGGCGCTGCTGCCCGGGGGCGACGCCATCGCCCTCGCCCAACTGCTCGACCCGGCGGTGCCGGTGCTGCGCGAAATCGAGCGCGCCGCCGCGCTCGCGGTCTAGAGCCCTCGCGGTCTAGCGCGCGCGCCGGCGCGCGGTGAGGGCGAGCCCGCAGGCGAACGAGGCCAGTTCAGCCATGCTCCCTACCGGGTGCAGGTTGGCGATGCCGCCGAGGGCGGGCGCCAGGGCGCCGGCGCTGCCCACCACCAGCGGGGTGCGTCCGAGCTCGTGGGCAAGGGTGCGCAGCTCGCGGGTCAGAGCAGCGTCGCCGCTGCTGCCGAGGCAGCGCCACACCAGCGCCGGGCGGTAGCGGGCGATCGCCGCCTTGAGCACGCCCTGCGCGGTGCCGGGCCCGAGGTCGAGCGCGCGCCAGCCGCATTCGCTCAAGGTGGTGGCGGCCATCGCCGAGGGCAGCGCATGTGCCTGGTCGGCCTGGCAGCCGCCGAGGCCGAGCGGGGCCTGGGCGGGGGGGTCGGGCAGCAGCATACGCAGCTGGGCGAGCAGCTGCTGGGCGATGCCGGCGGCGAGGTGGCGGGTGGCGACCGCCTCCAGGCTCTCGCCGGTGCGCTCCGGCGCGCCGCT
>JAYVMM010000385.1:0-4218 GCA_043758975.1 Planctomycetota bacterium
CGAAGCCGGGCAGGCGGGACATCTCCCAGCCCATCAGGCGCATCATCAGTGCCGCGAGCAGCGCCGCCATTGGCAGCACCAGCCACCAGGCCAGGCCGACTAGTTCGAGGTGCCAACCGCCGCTGTCGCTCATGGTCCCAACCCCGCTTCGCGTGTCGCCCGGCGTTCGCTGCTGGCCTGGCGGCGGACCAGCGTGGTCTCGAGGAAGAGCAGGGCGAGGCAGGCCCCGATCAGCCAGCGCGAGAGCTCGATGTTGTTGGTCTCGCTCAGCGAGAAGGTCGCCTTCACCCGCGCTGGGCTGTCGATGCGGTGCAGCGGCAGCTCATGCAGGGCGTCCTTGAGCTCCTGCTCGGCCAGGGGCTGGAGGCGCGCGGCGCCGGGCGCCACCGCGACTGCGTAGCGGATCACCGACACCGGGTCGCCGACGCGCAGCTGGTAGGTGCCGGGGCGCAGCAGGGGCTCGCTGACCAGGGCGCGCCTGCCCTCCCAGGCGCCGCTGCTGAGGGTCACCGGCTTGCCGTCGGGACCCTCGGCGGCGACGATGTGCTCGCCGGCGCCCTCGTTCGGGCACCAGGCCAGGCGCCCGCCGGGCAGCAGGTTGCGCGGCGGCAGTACGATGCCACCCAGGCTGGCCATCAGGCCGCGCAGCAGGGGCACGAAGGCCGGGCGCAGCGGCAGGTCGCTCCAGCTCTGGTCCAGGCTGGTCGTCACCAGGGCGACGCGCCCGAGCCCGCGCGGACGCTCGATGATCAGGGGATCGCCGTTGTCCAGGCTGACCACCTTGACCAGGTCGGGGATATCCTGGTGGCTGAGGTCGAGGGTGAAGTAGCGGCGCACCAGCGCGCTCTTCCAGGCGTCGGCGGCCTTGGAGGTGAAGGCGCTGAGCGCGGGGTGGCTGTAGGCGGCGGTGGCGGGCACTACCGGAGTGGGCGGCTGCACCGCGCTTTTGAGATTGCAGGGCAGGAAGCCGTCGCCACCGCGCGACCAGGCGCGGTTGACCAGCTCGAGATTGGTGTCGGGCCCCAGGCCGACCAGCACGCCGCCGCCGGCGACCACGAAATGCTCGAGCGCCGCCACCCCGGCGGCATCGAGCGCGGGCAGGTCGCCCAGCACCACCACACGCGTACCGGCGAGCAGTTCGTCGCTGAGCGCGGCGAGCGGTACGCGGGTGATGCTGAAGAGGTCTTTGCCGTCGGCGTTGGGGTCGAGCGCCGCCGCCACCAGGCCGAGGCTGCCGCCCAGGCCGCTGCCGCTGCGCCCTTCGACCAGCAGCACCGGGAGATGAGCCTCGACCTGGACGCTGAGCGCGCGCCGGTCGTCGAGCGCGAGCACGTCGCGCGCGCCCTCGATCACCGCTTCGACCACGTAGCTGCCTGGTTCCGGGAAGGTGTAGGGGATGGCGTATTCGCTGCTTCCGCCCACCGCCACGTCGAGGGCGCGTTCGGCGACCGCACGTCCATTGACGAGCAGGCGCATGAGCGCACCGGTCACCGCGCGGTCACCGCTGTGGCTGACGGTCACCCGCACCGCGAGCGGGCGTCCGGCGGGGATCAGCGCGCGATCGATTGAAAGGCCGGTGACCGCGAGGTTGCAATCCACCGCGTGGGCGGTCGGCGCGAGCAGCACGAGATGGGGCCGCTTGCGCGTGCCCTGCACGGCGTCGTGCTCGCCGGCGAAGCGCCGCCGCAGCTCCTCCCAGCGCACGCGGTCCTCGCTGTGCCAGCCGTCACCGCGCCCGTCGCTCGCCAGCACCACTTCGGCCTCAGGGTTGAGGTGGCGGCTGAGCTGGTTGGCCGCCGCTTCGAGCAGCGCCGGCACATCGCTGGCCACCGCGCTGGGGGTCAGGCTGGCGACCTGCTCGCGCGCCGCCACCAGGTCGTAGAGCGGATCGGCGGGCGGGGCGCCCAGGCGGGACTGGGTGATGATGCTGATCTCGTCGCCGGTCTTGAGCGTGTCGATGTAGGCGAGGGCGAGCGCCTTGACCTGCTCGAGCGCGGGCGCGGTGCGCCCGGCGGCGCTCGACAGCCCATCGTCGATGAGCAGCACGGCGGCGGTCTTGCCGCCGCGCACCACCACATCCTTGTCCGCCAGCCCGGCGCGCAGCTGCAGATTCGGGCGGGTCAGGGCCAACGCCAGGCAGGCCAGCGCGAGCACGCGGATGAGCAGCAGCAGCAGGTTCTCGATGGTCAGGCTGCGGCGCTTCTGGCGCAGCATCTCGAGCAGGAAGCGCATCGCGCCCCAATCGACCTGGCGCAGTTTGCGCCGGTGGGCGATGTGGATCACCACCGGGGCGGCGGCGGCGGCCATGCCGCCGGCGAGGGCGATGTTGAGCAGTTCGATCATCGCGCCGCCTTTACGATGGTCCGGCGGCGGGCAGCGAGCGCGGCGTCGCTCATTGGCGCACCGCGGTGGAAGCCCCACTGGCGGCTGTGAGCGCGCGCACCAGGGCGAAGGCGAGGTCCTCGTCGGTGCGCAGGGTCTCGAGCTGGACGCCGATGGCATGGCAGCCCTGCGCGAGCGTATGACGATGTTGGGCTAACGCCTTCTGGTACCAGGCGCGCACGCGGTCGCCATCGAGCTTGAGCCGCGGCTCGTGCTCCAGGCCGATGAACTCGATCATGCCCGGGAAGGAGAAGCGCTCCTCCTGGGGATCGACGATCTGGAAGATGCGCACATCCTGCTTGCGATGGCGCAGGTAGCGCAGCGCCATCAGCAGGCGCTCGGGGTCGTCGAAGGCGTCGGTGATGAGGATGACCAGGCCGCGGCGGCTGAGGCGCGCGGCGAGGGTCTCGAGCACAGTGGCCAGGCTGGTCTCGCCGCCGGCCTCGCGGCGCTCGAGCCTCTCCAGCACGGTGAGGAAGTGGCCCATGGTCGAGGCGGGCGGGAGATGGATGCGCACCTCGGTGTCGCACACCGCCAGGCCGACGGCGTCGCTCTGCCGCAGCATGAGGAAGCCGAGCGAGGCGGCCAGCCAGCGCGCGTAGTCGAGCTTGGTGACGTGCTCTTGCCCGTGGTTGACCACCCCCGAGCCGTAGGCCATCGAGCCACTGGCGTCGACCACCAGGGTGGCGCGCAGGCGGGTTTCCTCCTCGTACAGGCGGATATCGTAGCGGTCGGTGCGCGCGTAGACGATCCAGTCGAGTCGGCGCAGGTCGTCACCCGGCTGGTAGGGGCGGTGGCCGGCGAATTCCACCGACAGCCCACGGTGTACCGAGCGGTGCTGGCCGACCAGCGCGCTCTCGACCGCCTGGCGCGCCTCGACCCCGACCTTGCCGAGTCGCTGCAGCACCTGCTCCTGGACGGTCTGCTGCAGGCTCATGCGCGGATCCGGTGGACGAGGGTGGCGGGAGTGGCGGGCGGCAGGGCAGGTACTGGCGACACTGGCGGGGTGCGCTTCACGCCTTGCCCGCCGCATGCGCCGCCGCGATGGCCTTGCCGGCCTTGGCGAAGTGCTCGACCAGGCGCTCGATGATGATGTCAGTGGTGAGGTTGTTGGCCTGGGCGGCGAAACTGCACACCAAGCGATGGCGCAGCACCGGCTTGGCCAGGGCGGTGATGTCCTCGGTGGTGACGTGGAAGCGCCCGTGCAGGAGCGCGCGCGCCTTGCCGCCGATGATCAGCTGCTGCCCGGCGCGCGGGCCGGCGCCCCATTGCAGCCACTTGGTGGCCTCGGGCACTTCGTGGCCGCTGCCCGGGCGGGTGGCGTGCACGAGGTTGACCACGTAATCGAGCACGTGGTCGGCGACCGGCACCTGGCGCACCACGTCCTGCAGCTGGACGATCTCCTTGGCGGTGAACATGCGGTTGAGCCGCGGCTTGCTCGAGCCGGTGGTGCGGCGCAGGATCTCGCGCTCTTCCTCCATGTTCGGGTATCCGACCTTGACCATGAACATGAAGCGGTCGAGCTGGGCCTCGGGCAGGGTATAGGTGCCTTCCTGCTCGATCGGGTTCTGGGTGGCGAGGACGAAGAAGGGATCGGGCAGCTCGTAGGTGCGCCCACGGCAGGTGACGCGGCGCTCGGACATCGCCTCAAGCAAGCTGGCCTGGGTCTTGGGCGGGGTGCGGTTGATCTCGTCGGCGAGCACCAGGTTGGCGAAGATCGGGCCCTGGAGGAATTCGAACTGGCGGCGCCCGGTCTGCGGGTCCTCCTGGATGATGTCGGTGCCGGTGATGTCGGAGGGCATCAGGTCGGGGGTGAACTGGATGCGGCTGAAGGAG
>JAYVMM010000386.1:0-3158 GCA_043758975.1 Planctomycetota bacterium
ATGCCAGGGCGATCCTGAGCAGCCCGCTGCCCTTGCCGCTGCTCGCGGTCGCCACCCTGGGTGCCGCCACCCTGGGTGCCGCCACCCTGGGTGCCGCCACTCTCGGCGCCGCCGAGCCGGTGCCCGGGCCGGTGCCCTCCGATGAGGTGGCGCGCGCCAACGTGCTGATCGCTGCCGGCCACCGCGACGAGGCCATCGCCCTGCTCGAGCTGCGCGTGCGCGACCAGCCGGGCGATGCCTTGGCGCGCCAGATCCTGCTCTCGGCGCGCATCGCCGCGCTCGAGGAGGAGATCCGCAACATCCTCGCCATCGAGTCCAGGAACAAGGAACTGGTGGTCGGCGACGCCGATTACGAGGCGGCGCGCCTGCGCACCGACCGCGCGGTGGTCAAGCGCCTGGACATCGCGGAGTACTACGCGCAGAACAACCGCTACCCGGAATCGGTGGTGACCTGCAACGCCATCCTCAAGGACTACCCGCACCACGAGGCGGCGCTCAAGCTCAAGTTCCGCGTGCTGCAGGCGATGATCGAGAAGGAGCGCGCCGAGCTCGACAAGGAGCGCGCGCTGCGCCACGAGGACGCCATCAACGACGTCATCGACGCCGGCCTGCTGCCGGGCCGGCTGCCAAAGGCCAAGCGCGAGATATTCATCTTCAACGAGGACATCGCCGAGGCCGAGCGCCACGCCATCCAGGCCAAGCTGCAGCAGCGCGTCGACCTCATCTATGACGGCACCAACGGCACCAAGAGCACCCAGGTGCGCGAGGTGCTGCAGCCGCTGTTCGCCATCGCCGGCATCAACTACGTCATCCTCGACAGTGCGCTCGGCACCGAGACCCTCACCATCCATCTTGTGCACGAGACCATCGAGACTGCGCTCTCGACCCTCTCCAAGCTGGTCAACATCCGCTACAACTACGAGGGCGGCACGGTGTTCATCTCGAGCGCAACCAGCGACGTGCTGGTGACCGAGATCATCCGCGTGCAGTCCGGCCTCACCGACGTCATCACCGAGCCCAAGTTCCAGGACATGCAGGGCGCCGGCGGCGGCGGCGGGGCGAACGGGGCCGGCGGCACCAACGGCGCCAACGGCGCCAACGGCGTGCCCAACCTGGCCAACGGCCAGGGCAACCTCGGCGGCCAGGCCGGCGGCGCGCGCGCGGGTGGCCAGGGCGGCAACAACGCCCAGAACAACCAGAACAACCAGCCGATGGTCAGTGACCTCGAGCGCTTCCTCGACAAGGTGCCCGACATCGTGGTCGGCTGGCCCGCCGATGGCAAGATCTACTTCGACAAGAAGTCGAACACCATCTACGTCCGCTCCACCCCCGCGACCATCGCCGAGGTCAAGCGCCTGATGCACGCGCTCGACTATGACAGCGCGCAGGTGCTGATCGAGGCGCGCTTCATCGAGATCTCGGACTCCGCCGCCGAGGAACTCGGCATCGACTGGTCGGGCGGGGCGGCGAGCGGCAACACCACCATCAGCGGCGCCACCTCCGGCCTCGGCGCGGTGCCGGCCACCGATCCCGGCGCCAGCCTTTTCACCTCGGGCAACTCGGTCTCCGGCCTCGCCGGCACGCCGCCCGCCAGCGGGCTGTTCGCCCAGGTGCTGGTGGCGCCGAGCGATTTCATGAAGTTCAAGGCGCAGATCAGCGCGCTCGAGCAGAAGGGCAAGGCCGACACCCTCTCCGAGCCCAAGATCCTCACCCTCAACAACGCGGTCGGCATCATCGAGGTGCAGCAGGACATCGCCTACATCTCGAGCTACGATAACATCGGCGGCAGCACCAACTACTCGCAGCCCACCGGAATCGCCAACCAGCTGGTCAACCCCGCCTATATCCAGACTGCGCAGATCGTGCCGGTGTTCACCAAGGACTTCCAGGGCATCAACCTGCGCATCCGCCCCTCGGTGGCGCGCAACTCCGACATCATCACCCTGATGGTGTCGCCGACGGTGCGCGAGATGACCCAGCCGCCGCAGAGCATCTCGTTCAACAATTCCAACGGCAACACCACCGGCCAGCCGATCACTAACACCATCCAGAGCCCGCCGGAGTTCGACACCCGCCGCCTGGTCACCGCCCTGCACGTCAAGAACGGCAGCACGGTGGTGCTCGGCGGCCTGAGCAAGGAGAACGAGGCGGCCAATACTGCGGGCATGCCCTTCCTCTCCAAGGTGCCGGTGCTCGGCGCATTGTTTAGGCGCGATAGCAAGCTCAGCACGCGCAGCCATCTCGTGATCTTCGTCACCGCGCACATTGTCGATCCCGCCGGCGCCGAGCAGGGCGAGGAGATCAAGCGCCTGCGCGACACCGCGCGCGTGGTGCTGCCCGCCGACATCGAGGACGCCGTGCGCAACCAGAAGGCGCAGGAGGCCGCGCCGCTGCCGCCGCCGTCCAACGCCGATGGCCAGCAGACCGATCCGGTGTGGCGGCGGGATCCCCGGCGCTGAACGCCATGTTCGCCAACCGCCCGCTCATCGGCCTGGACATCGGGCAGCACACCGTGCGCGCGGTGGCGCTGCGCCGTACCGGCAACCGCTACCAGCTGCTGGCGCATGCCGCGGTCGCGCGCCGCGACGATGCCGGCGGCACGCGCGCGATGGCAGCCTCGCTCGAGGAGCTCAAGGGGCTGATGGCCCTGGGTGCACCCGCCGCCATCGCGGTCAGCGATCTCGCCGCGCTGGTGCGCTATGTCGCCACCATCCCGCTGCCGCCCGACCGCCTGCGCCGCCTGCTGCGCCTCGAACTGCTCCAGCACCTTGAGGGCGAGGAGCTCTCCGCCGACACCTTCACCGTGCCCCTGGCGAGCGACGAGATCATCCACTGCTGTGTGCTGGTGCAGCCGACCCAGGTCTACCAGGCGCTCAAGGAGCTCGCCGCGGGGCGGGTGTCCTGCGGCAAGCTGCACTTCGCGCCGATGGCGATGTACAACTCAACCGTGGTCGAGCCGCCGGTCGAGGACGAGAACCTCGCCCTGATGGTCGACATCGGCGCCCATGCCACCGGGGTGGCGCTGTTCGGCGAGCGCCGCCTGCTCGCCTGCCGCCAGCTGGCGATCGGCGGCGATACCTTCACCGAGGCGCTTTGTGCCTCCGGGCGCAGCCCCGTCGAGGCCGAGGCGCTCAAGCGCGGCGGCGGCGGCGGCGGCG
>JAYVMM010000387.1:0-2385 GCA_043758975.1 Planctomycetota bacterium
CGCATCGACGAGGATCGCCGCGGACATCGACCTCAGGACGGAGGTCGGTTGGCGCCACCCCTCCAGGGCGGTTCGGGAGCCAGATCCCATCGCGCACAGGGCGCGTGGCAGGGCCTGGGTGCTCGCGACCAGGGACAGCGCCCCGGCCTGGGGCTGGGCCGGGCCGGCCGGGTCGGCGACCACCGCGGTCGCCGACCATCCGCTGGCGGCGAACGTGCGGAGCATCAGGCGGCAGACCTGCGCGCGGGTGGATGAGCTGTCCGGCAGCACGATCAGCTGCCCACTGGGGGGCGCGTGGCGCGGGGAGCAGCTCAGGACGCCAGGGGTGGATCCTGCCCTTATGTCGCCGGACGCCCCGGCATGCCAGGAGAGGCCGCGGATGGCGAGGCACACCACCAGCGCCAGCATGCTGCCCATAGCGAGATGGCTGGCGAGCTGGCGCCAGCGCAGCCACGGAACCAGGCTGGCGCCGGCCAGCGCCCACAGCGCCGCGCAATGGAGCAGGACCACCGGGAAGGTGATGAGGTTGGAGAAGCAGCCGGCGATGAGCACGGTGAGCTGGGCGGCAGCGAGCCCGGCGAGGTAGGGGTTCCCGGACCGCCGCGCTTCAGCGAGGCAGGCCCACAGCAGCGAGAGCGCCATGGCCAGGTAGGCGGATACGACCAGGAGCCCGCGTTCCGCCCCCAGGTGCAGGAGGTCCGAATTCGCCGTCGGGAGCTGGTCGTCGCGGTCCGCCGGTTCGTACCACAGGGAATAGACCTCCTGGAAGCGCTGCGCCCCGATGCCGAACCAGGGCGCATCGTCGATCATGAGGAGGGCGCCATTCCAGGTGCGCAATCGGCTCAGGCTCGAGCCATCGAGCCCAGCCTGGGCGATCGTCGCGGCGCGGCTGCTGGAGCGCGGCGCCATCAGGGTGGCCGACCCGATGAGGATCAGGCAGAGCAGGCAGGCAGAGCGCAAGGCCGGTGAGCGGACCAGGAGGCAGGCGGTGATCATGCCGAGGGCGAGGCCAAGCCATGCGCCACGTGAGCACGACCAGGCAACCGCGGCGATCAGTGGGAGGCAGCAGGCAGGGATGAGCGCGAGGAGGAGTGTCCGGCTCGCATCGGCAGGACGCTGCCATGCCCATGCCACGCCGCCGCAGCCTGCCGCCAGGAAGGCCGACGCCACGGCGCCCAAATGGTTCGGCGAGGCGAACCACCAGGTCCATCGTGAGCCCAGATCCAGCAGACCCTCACTCATGATGGCGCAGGGGCTGAAGCTGGCGGGATGCGCCGCCTGATCGGTGCCGAGCATCCCGGCGCGCGCCGGGCGTGGGGCGCCAGCGACCAGGCGCTGCTGAGCAGGGGCCGCGCGGCGCCATGCAGGCGCGCGGAATGGGTCTGCCGCGGAGCAGGGGCACGCTGGCCGCCGGGTCGCGCATCCGTGGTCATGGGTGTGCCTGCTGCATGTGCCCGCTCACTGCTCGCGGCTGGGAAGGCCCGGTCCGCAGGCATGGTGCCCGCGAGCGGGCCATTGCAAACCGCGGACCGGCTCGAGCTGCCTGGGCGCAATGGGCGGCGGACCTGGATGCCGGGAGGGAGTGCGGTTGGTGCCGGAGCCCCGCCTCCGACCGCCCATTCCGCCTCAGGCGAGCTGCGCCGCTGACGCAGCGGGGCGGAGGGTCAGCGCGGAGGCTAGGGATCCTCCAGCACCTTGGCGAGGAAGGGGATGCGCAATGTCCCGGCTTCACTGCAGTCGATATCGATATGGCCGGAAGCATTCCCCGCGGGCAGCTTGGCGATCATGCGCGCCACCAGCATGAGGTTCCCATCCCCTTGCACGATCTGCGCCGAGACCCGTTCGGGATCGGATGGTGCCACCAGCGCACGTCGCATGGCTGTCGACAGGTGATCATCGGAGGTCTTGAGCAGGATGGTGCATTCGCGCGATTGGCCGACGGCCAGGGAGCCGAAGAGGAGGGCGCTGGGGATCGGCTGGATGGGGCCGGCGATCTGGATGCGCAGGGCGATGTCCTCCTGGTAGAGGGGGGTGGAGTCCGCCGCGTGGAGGATCAAGCGGCAGCAGCCGGCCAGGGAGCCGTACACCGCACCGGGCCGGACCCCAATATGAAGGTTCCACGCATCGCCCTGGCGCTCGGTGCTCGCGGTGAAGTAGGCATTGCCGGACGGGAGCGCAGCGTCCAGGCCCGTCCAGGGCATGGGATTCTCGCCGTGGACCAGCGTAAACGCACGTGACGCTGCCGGTTGGCCGATGGGGCAGCTGCCGAAATTGACGTACTTGTTCCGCAGCTTTTCCGGCCATCCGATCGGATCGAGCACCCGGCCCTCCACGCCGAGGCGGATGTACTCATCGGCCTCGTGGTGGTCGCGTCGACCGACAATC
>JAYVMM010000388.1:0-3266 GCA_043758975.1 Planctomycetota bacterium
CCCCCCCCCACCGCCGGGGTCGCGGTGGCGCATGAGACCCACCGCGGGCGGATTCTCTACAACCCCTGGGCCACGCGCGACCTGCTCGGCGAGTTCCCAGGTCTGCGCCTGACCTGCGACTACAGCCACTGGGTGTGCGTGGCCGAGCGCCTGCTCGACGGGGAGTGGGCGATCCTGCAGCTCTGCGCCAAGCATGCGCTGCACCTCCACGCCCGCGTCGGCTACGAAGAGGGGCCGCAGGTGCCCGACCCGCGCGCCCCCGAGTATCAGGTCCAGGTCGCAGCGCATGAGCGCTGGTGGGACCTGGTGTGGGATAGCCAGCACCGGCGCGGTCTCGCCGCCACCACCCTGTCGCCGGAATTCGGCCCGCCCGGCTACCTCCACACCGAGCCCCACAGCGGACGCCCAGTGGCCGATCTCGCCGCGATTTGCGCCTGGCAGGGGCAACGCCAGGCCGGGCGCTTTGCCAGCAGCAGCTGGCAGGGGGCCGGCTCCCGTCCGCAAGCCTGAGCGATGCCGCCGGGCTGCTTGCCGACGGAGCTGGGGTGCGCGCACGCTGGTTCTGGGGTATAGTTACGCAGTCCGTCCCGTTCCGGGCCGGTGGTGCCGCTTGCGGCAGGAGCTCCGGTGCTTTCCAGGCCCGCCAGGCGCCTCCCGCGCCCATTTTCCGCCACTCGGCCATGGCTGCTGTCCGCGGCGATGGTCCCCGGTGGCGTGCCATCCGCCGGGGCCGAAGGCGCGCCCGCCACCGCCGCGACCTCGACTGCCTCCATCATCCTGCTGGTCACCACCCTGCTGCTGCTCGCCGCCACCGTCTACTTCGCCCGGCGCGCGCTGCGCGGCGGGGCGCGGTCCGGCGCGCGCCAGAAGGGCGACACCACCCTGCTGAGCCTGGGCCTGCGCGCGGCGCGCATGGGCACCTGGGAATGGGAGGTGGCGCGCGGCACGGTGGTGTGGTCGCAGGGGGTCGAGGAGTTGTTCGGGGTGCAGCCCGGCGCCTTCGCCGGCACCTTCGACGGCTACCTCGCCTGCATCCATCCCGAGGACCGCACCGAGGTGGCCTCGCGCATCGCGGCGGTGGTCGCCGGTGGCAGCCAGCTGACGCTCGAACACCGCGTGCTGTTTGGCGACGGCACCGTGCGCTGGCTGCGCGGGGAGGGCGAAGTGGTGCGCTCTCAGGATGGCAAGGCGCAGCGCCTGCTCGGGGTGATGATGGACATCACCGAGAGCGTGCACGCCAAGGAGCGCCAGCGCTTCGGCGACCAGCGCAACCGCCAGATCATCGAAGCCCTGCAAGAAGGCATCATCCTCTACAGCGCCGACGGCGTGGTCGAGGCGGCCAACCGCAGAGCCGAGGCCATCCTCGGGTGCGCCGCCGGAACCCTGGTCGGGCGCACCGTCGGCGCCACCCTGCCGCGCTTCCTTCAGGAGGACGGTCGCCCCTTCGCCGCCGCCCGCCTCCCCGCTGCGATCGCCCTGGGCAGCGGCCTACCTCAGTGTGGGGTGGTGATGGGCATCGATGGCAGCGGTGGCGAGACCATTTGGCTGGCGGGCAATGCCCTGCCGCTGTCCGGCGACCACACCGAGCGTTCGCTCGGTGTGGTGTTTTCCTTCGGCGACATCACCGAGCGCCGGCGCACCGACCGCGCGCTGCGCGAGTCCGAGGAGCGCCTGCGCGCTCTGGCCGAGAGCGTGCCCGGCTTCATCGCCATGGCCGATCGCACCGGCACCCTGCTCTACATCAACCACGTGGTCGAGCCCTTTGAGCGCAGCAATGTGCTGGGCGAGAACGTGCGCTCCTTCATCCTGCCGGAGTACCACCAGGTCTATTTCGCCGCCTTGGAGCGGGTGTTCAGCCACGGCGAGGTCGCCAGCCTGGAAGTGCGCGGCAACGGCAGCAATGGCGAGACGGTGTGGTACTTCACCCGCATGGGGCCGATCCGCAACGCCGGACGCATCATCGCCGCGGTGCTCGCGAGCATCGACATCACCGACCGCAAGCAGGCCGAGCTCGAGCGCCGCGCCTTCCAGGCCGAGCGCGATCGCCTGCTTGAGCGCATGCAAATGCAGCTCGAGCGCATGCCCATCGGCTGCCTGCTCAACGACAAAGACTTCCTGATCACTTACATCAATCCCGCCGCCGAGCGCATCTTCGGCTTCTCCTGCGCCGAGGTGGTGGGCCATCATCCCAACGAATTCTACGTGCCGTCCAACGACCGCGAGATAGTCGCACAGCTGTTCTCGCGCCTGGCCAAGGGTGACATGGGGGTGTCCGCGGTGAGCGCCAACATCACCAAGGACGGTCGGCAGATCCGCTGCGAATGGCAGGCGACGCCGCTGTTCGATGCTGCCGGCGCCTTCATCGGCGTGATGGCCGTGGTCCAGGACGTCACCGAGCGCAAGCAGCTAGAAGAGCAGTTCCGCCAGGCGCAGAAGATGGAGGCGGTGGGCAAGCTCGCCGGCGGCATCGCCCACGACTTCAACAACCTGCTCACCGCGATCATGGGCTACAGCGAGATGCTGCTCGCTCGCGGGGTGGCCGAGGAGCTCCGCCACGGCCATGCGCTGCAGATCAAGAAGGCGGCCGAACGCGCCGCCTCGCTCACCCATCAGCTGCTCGCCTACAGCCGCAAGCAGGTGCTGCAGGCCAAGGTGATCAACCTCAACGAGGTGGTGGGCGAGATGGACGGGCTGCTGCGCCGACTGATTGGCGAGGATGTCGAACTCGTCACCGAGCTCGAGCCCCTGCTGTGGGCGGTCAAGGCCGATCCCAACCAGATATCGCAGGCGCTGATGAACATGGTGGTGAATTCACGCGACGCCATGCCTGGCGGCGGACGGCTGAGCATCGCCACCCGCAACCGCGTGCTCGACGACGCGGCGGTGCGCGCCTATCCCGAGCTGGGTGCCGGGGACTACATCGAACTGCGCGTCACCGACTCCGGGCAAGGCATGGACGAGGGGGTGCGCGAGCACATCTTTGAACCCTTCTTCACCACCAAGAAGGTCGGCGAGGGCACCGGCCTCGGGCTGTCGATGGTCTTCGGCGTGGTCAAGCAGAGCGGTGGCCACATCTCGGTCACCAGCCGGCCGCGGGCCGGCGCCAGTTTCGAGATCCTGCTCCCGCGCAGCTGCGAGAGCGGAACCGACAAGACCCTTCGAGCCAGCGAGGGTGTGCTCGAGGCCCGCGGCAGCGAGACCATCCTGCTGGTCGAGGACGACGCCGAGGTGCGCGCGCTGGTCAAGGAGACCCTCAGCGGGCGCGG
>JAYVMM010000389.1:0-6249 GCA_043758975.1 Planctomycetota bacterium
AGCGGACGCCTCGGCCTGGTCGAGTTGCGCGCGATGGAGATGCCGCCGCACGCGCGCATGAGCTGCGCCCAGCAGCTGCTGGTGCGCGCGCTGGTGGCGCGCTTCTGGGCCGCGCCCTACCACGCCCGCCTGGTCGACTGGGGCACCCAGCTGCACGACCGCTTCATGCTGCCGTTCTTCATCGAACAGGATTTCCAGGAGGTGATCGCCGATCTGGGCGACTCCGGCTTCCCCTTCGACGGCGAGTGGTTCGCGCCCCACCGCGAGTTCCGCTTCCCGCGCATCGGCGAGATCACCCACCGCGGCATCCGCCTCGAGCTGCGCCACGCGCTCGAGCCCTGGCACGTGCTGGGCGAGGAGGCGAGCGGCGGCGGCAACTCACGCTACGTCGACTCCTCGCTCGAGCGCATCCAGGTCACCGCCTTCGGCCTCACCGGTGGACGCCACGAGGTGGCGGTCAACGGCATCGCCCTGCCGCTGCACCCGACCGGACGGGCGAGCGAATTCGTCGCCGGGGTGCGCTTCCGCGCCTGGCAGCCGCCCTCCTGCCTGCACCCGACCATCGGTGTGCATGCACCCCTGGTCGTCGACCTGGTCGACGGCTGGAACTCCCGCGCGGTGGCGGGCTGCACCTACAACGTCGCCAACCCCACCGGGCGCAACCCCGCCTCCTTCCCAATCAACGCCAACGATGCCGAGGCCCGGCGCGGAGCGCTGTTCTCGCCGCACGGCCATACCCCCGGCCCGCTGCGCCTTGCGGTCCCCGAGCGCGACCGCGATTATCCCTTCACTCTCGACCTGCGGAAGTTTGGATGACCGCAGCGATGGTCATTCACGACGCCAGCGAGAGCGCGCCCACCACCCTGGTCGCCGCCTACCACAACCAGGCGCCCGGCGGCTGGGACGAGCTGCTCGACGGCGGCGGGCGGCTGCGCCCGCAGTGGGGCGCCCTCGCCGGTGAGCTTGAGCGCCTGGGCGGCGCGCACGAGCTCGCGCGGCGGGGCGAGCACGCGCAGCGCCTGATCCGCGAGAACGGGGTGACCTACAACGTCTATGGCGATCCGCGCGGCCTCGATCGCCCGTGGCAGCTCGACACCCTGCCCCAGGTCATCGGCGGCGCCGAGTGGGACCGCGTCGCCGCCGGGCTGGCGCAGCGCGCCCACCTCCTCGACCTCATCCTCGCCGACTGCTACGGGCCGCAGCGCCTGCTGCACGACGGCCTGCTGCCGCCGGCGGTGCTGTTCGCCCATCCCGGCTTCCTGCGCCCGTGCCATGAGCTCGCCGTGCCCGGCGGGCGGCGCCTGCACCTCTACGCCGCCGACCTGGTGCGCGGACCCGACGGCGCGTGGCGGGTGCTCGCCGACCGCGCGCAGGCGCCCTCCGGCGCCGGCTACGCGCTCGAGAACCGCATCGTGCTCTCGCGCGTCCTGCCGGAGGCCTACCGCGAATGCCGGGTGCGGCGACTGGCCGCCTTCTTCGCCGCCACCCGCGACACCCTCATCCGCCTGGCGCCGCGCCACCACGACAATCCGCGCATCGTGCTGCTCACTCCCGGGCCCTACAACGAGAGCTACTTCGAGCATGCCTACCTCGCGCGCTACCTCGGCTACACCCTGGTCGAGGGTGGCGACCTCACGGTGCGCGACGACAGCGTGTTCCTCAAGACCCTCGGCGGCCTGCACCCGGTCGACGTCATCCTGCGCCGGCTCGACGACGACTTCAGCGATCCGCTCGAGCTGCGCAACGAATCCACCCTCGGGGTCGCCGGCTTGGTCCAGGCCGCGCGCAGCGGCAACGTCGCCATCGTCAACGCCCTCGGCAGCGGCCTGGCGCAGAACGCCGCGCTGATGCCGCTGCTGCCCGGGCTGTGCCGCCACATCCTCAGCGAGGAGCTCATCCTGCCCTCGGTGGAGAGCTGGTGGTGCGGCGCACCCGACGGCCTGGCGCGCACGCTCGACCACCTCGAGCGCCTGGTGATCAAGCCCGCCTTCGGCCCTGGGCGGGGTGAGCCGCGCTTCGGACGGCGCCTCGACGTCGCGCAGCGCGCCGAGCTGCGCGCACGCATCACCGCCCGCCCCTATGCCTACCTGGCGCAGGAGGAGATGCGCTTCTCGAGCACGCCGGTGTGGAGCAGCGGCGGCCTGCAGCCGCGCCCGATGGCGCTGCGCGCCTTCGCGGTCGCCACCTCCGACGCCTACGCGGTGATGCCGGGCGGGCTGACGCGCATCTCCGCCGACCCCAGCCAACCGATGGTGTCGATGCAGCGCGGGGGCGGCAGCAAGGACACCTGGGTGCTCAGTGACGGCCCGGTCGAGCACATCAGCCTGCTGCGCCCGGTCGGCGCCGCGGTCGAGCTCCACCGCGGCGGCATCGACCTGCCCAGTCGCGTCGCCGACAACCTGTTCTGGTTCGGGCGCTACGCCGAGCGCGCCGAGGACTGCGCCCGCCTGCTGCGCGCCGCGGTGCTGCGGCTGGCCGATGACCCCGGCTCCTTCGCCGGGCGCGAGCTTTGCGGCCTGGTCGCGACCCTGCGCCGGGTCGGCCTGCTGCCCGCCGACGCGCCCGCGCCGGAGTCGCCGGGCGAGGCCGAGGACCTGCTGCTCGCCCTGCTCCACGACGATACCATCGACTGGGGCATGCCGGCCAACCTGCACCGCCTGCACCACGCCGCCTTCGCGGTGCGCGACCGCCTCTCCAACGACACCTGGCGGGTGGTCAACCATCTCGACCGCGAGCTCGAGTCGCGACCGCCGATGGCGACCCGCCTGGGCGACGCGCTGTCGCTGCTCAACCGCCTGATCGCCAACCTCGCCGCCCTCGCCGGCATGGGCATGGAGAACACCACCCGCGGCCCGGGCTGGCGCTTCCTCGACCTCGGGCGCCGGCTCGAGCGCGCGACGTTCACCGCCGATCTGCTGCGTGCGCTGCTCGCGGTCGAGGACGGCGAGGCAGGCCTCGACCTCCTGCTCGACATCGCCGACAGCGGCCTGACCTACCGCTCGCGCTACCTCACCACCCTGCAGGCGGGGGCGGTGCTCGACCTCCTGCTCACCGACGTCAGCAACCCGCGCTCACTCGCCTTCCAGCTCGAGAGCATCGTCGATCACGTCGCCCACCTCCCGCGCGAGCTCGACCGCGCGCTGCCGTCGGCGGAGGAGCGCCTGGCGCTGGCGCTCGGCACCAGCGTGCGCCTGGCCGAACCGCTCGCGCTCGCCGCCCCCGGCCAGGCGGCCCGCCTCGGCGACTTCCTCGAGCGCCTGAGCAATGACCTGGTGCAGCTCTCCGACTGCATCACGCGCGCCTACCTCAGCCACCTCGTCAGCTCGCGCGCCAGCGGCGAGGGCCGCCCCGGCGAGGGCCGCCCCGGCGAGGGCGAAGATGCCGCCGTCGGCGACGACGGCGCGACGGGCGACTGATGCGCTACCGCGTGCGCCACACCACCACCTACCACTACCGCGAAGCGGTCGCGGTATCGCACAACCTGGTCCATCTCGTGCCGAGCGATTCCCCACGCCAGCGCCTGCTACGCCACGAGCTCACCGTCAGCCCGTCGCCGGCCATCGCGCACGAGCGGCGCGACTACTACGGCAACCGCACCGCCACCTTCACCGTGCAGCAGCCGCACAAGGAGCTGGTGGTGCGCGCGGTGAGCGAGCTCGACACCCTCGCCGCCCCCACCCCCGAAGCCGCCTCCAGCCCGCCCTGGGAGGCGGTGCGCGAGCTGGTCGCCGGCGGCGCCTGCAGCCGTCCGGGTGCGCGCTGCGCCGGCGAATTCGCCTACGATTCGCCGCTCATCCAGGGCGGAGTGGGCCTCGCCGACTACGCGCGCGCGAGCTTCCCGCCCGGACGCCCGCTGCTCGCGGGCGCGCTCGAGCTCAACCAGCGCATCCATGCCGACTTCATCTACGAAGCCGGTGCGACCTCGGTGCACACTCCGGTGCACGAAGTGTTCGCCAAGCGGCGCGGGGTGTGCCAGGACTTCGCCCACCTCGCCATCAGCTGCCTGCGCGCGTGCGGCCTGGCGGCGCGCTACGTCAGCGGCTACCTCGAGACCATGCCGCCGGAGGGCCGCGAGCGCCTGATCGGCGCCGACGCCTCGCATGCGTGGTTCGCGATCTACTGCCCCGATCCGGCGCACACGCACGCTCCCTGGATCGACCTCGATCCCACCAACGATTGCCTGGCCGGCGAGCGCCACATCAGCTTGGCGGTGGGGCGCGACTTCGGCGACGTCAGCCCGCTCAAGGGCATGATCCTGGGCGGCGGCGCGCACCACGAGGTGCTGGTGGCGGTCGACGTGGTGCCGATCGCCGGAGCGTCCACCGTCATGAGCCAGAGCCAGCGCCAGCTCTCCTGAGCCGCGCGCCAGCCCAGCTCAGGGCGCCAGCACCACCGCTGGACGGGGCGGCGCATGGGCGGCGAGCAGCCCAGCCAGGCCATCGGCCTCACCCGGGAAGCGCACCAGGGTCGGGCGGCGCAGCTGGTCGGGCAGCACCAGGACGAGCGGGGCGATCTGCGGGTCGCGCTTCTGGCGATAGACCGTGAACTCGGCGCCATGCGGGGCGCGTGCGTCGCACAGTGCGCGCGCGATCGCCAGAGGATCTTCCTTGAGCGTGCGCCCATTGGCCGTCAGCAGCACATCGCCGACCGCCAGGCCGGCCTGGGCGGCGAGGCCGAGCGGATCGAGATAGCGCACCGCGCCATCGCGCAGGGACAGCCCGGCAGCCTGGAAGATCAGCCCGGGGGCAGCGTGCTCGAGCAGCTTGTCGTCGCCGGGCTCGAGCGGCTGCAGGGCGAAGCGCCAGCCCGAACCGTCGAGGATGGCGGGGACGTCGAGGTCGCCGAGGCCATCGATCCAGTGCGCGATCATGGTGCGCCAGTCGTAGGGCGCGACCGCGGTGAGGGCAGAGACGATCTGCTCCTCGGAGAAGCCCGGGCGGCTGTCGCCGTGCGGCCCGAAGGCCGCGCGACAGAAGTCGTCCAGGCTGCGCCGGGAGCCGGTGAGCGCGCGCAGGCGGTGGTCGACGGCGAGCCAGAACAGCGCACCCTCGGTGTAGAAGTCCTGGCCGCGGCGCATGTCGCCGTGGTGCTGGGAATGCCCGCGCAGCTGCCAGTCGGCGCGACAGGTGTCGCGGATGTTGCGCCAGCGCCGCCCCGGCTCGGCACTGAGCTGGTCGAGGTCGTAGGCCACCGCCGAACGCCAGGCATCGGCGGCGAGCAGACCGCAGCGTACCGCGAGGACGCGACCGAGCAGCTCGGTCAGCCCCTCGTAGACCCACAGCCCGTCGAACACCGGCGGCGTCTGATAATCGCGCATCAGCATGCCGAGCGGGCGCCGGTTCTTTCCGACCCAGGAATGGGTGAACTCGTGCGGCATCAGCTCACGCGCCCAGGTGTCGTCGGCATGGTCCGGGCCAAGCAGCGCGAGCGGGGTCGCGCACAGCGAGCTGCTGCCGTGCTCCAGCCCCATGCCGGTGTCGCCCAGGCGCAGCAGCATGTCGTAGCGCGTGAACCAGGGGCCGCCGAACAGCGCATCGGCCTCGTAGGGCAGGCGGCGCAATCCGGCGATCATCGCGACGTCGGTGAGCGCCTCGCCGGGATGGCTGGCGACCACGTGCAGCATCACTTCGCGCCCGTCGCTGGCCGGGCGCAGCACGAGGTGCTGGATGTTGGCCCCGGCGATCAGCGGGCGGTCGATGACCTGGTCCAAGGCCATGGTCTGGTAGCGCCGCACCTCGCCGTTGCGATCGCTCTCGCGCAGGGCGGTGCCGGCGTCCCAGCCGACGGGCAGCCGCGCCAGCACCGTGCAGGTCATCTCCGCCACTGGACGCGCCTGGGGGTAGAACAGCCCGCAGTTCCAGTTCACCACCGCGTGCTGGGGCGAGCACTCGACGTCGATGCCGACCGAGTTCACCGTCGGCTGGTTGGCGATGTAGGTGAGGTCGAGCGTGAGGCGGGTGGCGTCGGCGGGGAGGTGGGGGATGATGCGCCAGAGGTCGCGGGGGTCGCGCTCCCAGGCCACCGGGCGCCCGTGCTCGTCGTGCATGAACAGCTCGCCGATGTTGTCGACCGGACCGGAGGGCGCATGGGTGCCCGGGGTCCACAGCGGGAAGCACACCGCGCGTCCGCCCTCCGGCGCGCCGAGCAGCGCCACCGGGATGGTCACCCGCGTGCGCAGCAGGCCGTTGCGCGGCAGCTCACTGAGGTCGGCGGCGAGGATGATGCTCTGGTCGCCGCCGCCGCCGGCAT
>JAYVMM010000390.1:0-2152 GCA_043758975.1 Planctomycetota bacterium
CTCGACCGCACCACCAGCGCGCGCATCGCCGCGATCAGCGCCGCCGCCCTCGGCGGCGGCCTGTGGGAGGTCAGCTACACCCTCAGTGAACACGATTTCTACGGTCCGATCGACACCGGCGACCATCAGGTCAGTGGGCGCCTGGTGCTCAGCACCGAGCATGCCGCCGCCGTGCCTGCGCTCATCGTCGCTTTCCAGCCCGCCTCCTGATCCCGTTCCCGCCGCCGCTCCGGAGCCGCCATGTCCCGCCTGTCCCCGTCCCCATGCCAATGGTGCGCCTCCGCCCTGCTCCTGCTGGCGCCCGCCTGGGGCTGGGCGGAGACCGTGGTCTGGCACCCCGGCGTCACCATCGACTGCCCGACCACCATCGCCACCGCCGACCAGGAGCGCACGCGCGCCATCGTGCTGCCGGCGCAGGCGATCACCCACTGGGCGCTCACCGCCAAGGCCAAGGACCTCGCGGTCCGGCAGGGCGAGCGCAATGCCCTGGTCCTGCGCCTGGCCAACCCGACCTTCGAGGGAACCGTCCAGGTGTGGGATGAGAACGGCGACCTCTACACCGTGCTGGTGCGCGCCCCGGCTGACGGCGAGGTCCCGGACGACACCTTGATTCTGGTGCGGGCAGCGGGCGCTCCGGCCGGCGCCGGCGCTGGCGGCGGACCGGGCGATGGCGGTGCCGGCGACGCCGACCAGCCGCGCGTGGTCAACCGCGACACCGATGGCGCCGCCGTCCATCTCATGGCGCAAATGGTGGGCGGGGTCACCGATACGCGCATCCGCTGGTCGGCGGTGACCACCGCCGAGCGCGGCGGGCGCATCAGCGAGGGCCGGCTGTTGCACGCCGACGACAATCTGCGCATCACCCTGCTGCGCATCTACAAGGCGCCCACCCTCTATGGCTACTGCTGCCGGCTGGAGTGGCACGGCGGGCAGATCGCGGCCTTCCAGCTCCAGCGCTGGTTCCGCGACGGCATGATCTGCTCCTTCGCCTCCGACCAGGTCCTGCTGCAGGCGCGCGACCCCGCGCTCGCCATCGCGCCCCAGCGCACCATCCAGGTGTGGTACGTGACCGATGCGGGCGCGGCGCCGGTCCAGGTGTTGCCATGAGCGCTGCTGGCCACGATGGCGGGCCGCCCGCCTTGCCCACTGAGCCGCTGCCAGGCGCGCGCGACCCCTTCACGGTGGTGCCGGTGCCGGTATCGGCGGCGGACGGCATCGGCACGGGCATGGGCATGGGCGACAGGGATGGCGATGGTGACGGGGAAGCGCCGCCGCCGCGCCGGGGCGCCTCGGTGCGCGCCCTGCGCCTGCTCGCCTTTGCGGCGGTTATGGTGGTGGTGGCGACCACGGTGGCGGCGGTGCTGGTACGCCGCCAGCGCCTGCCCGGGCCGTCCGCCGATGCCTATCAGTTCGGCCAGGGCGGCGCCGCCTCCGGGGTGGTGCTGCGCGAAGACCAGACCCGGCAGTTCGAGCAGCTGATGGCGGCGCTGGGCCAGGAGCGCAAACTCAGCGAGGGCGAGAACCGCCGCATCGTCGCCGGCCTCGCCGCCATCCAGCTCGCGCAGGGCACCCAGGAGCGGCGGCTCGCGCGGGTGGAGGAGATCGCCAGCGACCTGGTCGGGCGCGGGGTGGCCAAAGAGACCGCGCGTGGCGACGCCGCCGGCCTGCCGGAGGCGCTGCAGGCGCTGGTCGCGCCCGCCCAGGCGCTGTGCCGGCAGCTGCTGGAGGAGCGCGGCCTCTACGGCTGGGGCGCGGTGAAGGAGCCGTTTGGCGAGTGGGTGCGCACGCGCGCGCCGGCGCAAAGCGCGACCATGACGCCGGAGGAGCAGCGCCGCCTCTACCAGGTGGCGCAGGTGGCGCGCGAGCCGATCGCGGATGCGCACTATGACGCCATCGCGCCGCTCGCTCGTGCCTGCCTCGCCCAGCGCATCGCGCGCGACGACCTCGCGGCGGTGGTCCATCTCGTGTGGCTCGAGCGCGCCACCCTGCCGCCGTCCACTCCGGGTCAGCTGCTGAGCGTGGCCAGCCTGGTGACGCGCCACCAGTCCGGGGCCGGCGAGGAGGCGCGCGCAGCGCCCATGGCAGGCGGTCCAGCGGCGGAGTTCCCGGAGACCTCGGCGCGCACCCTGCGCCTCGGCTTCGCTCCCTGCCG
>JAYVMM010000391.1:0-1944 GCA_043758975.1 Planctomycetota bacterium
CTGGTGATCTTCACCGCCGCGCTGCAAAGCGCGCGCCGCCGCGCCGCCGAGGAGGCGCTCGCGCGCCATTTCGCCATCACCATGAGCACGCGCTAGCGCGGGCGGGGGTCAGGGCGGGGGCAGGGCGGCAATGGCTGAGAGCAGCGGGAAGTCGCGCTGGCGCCGGGCCAGCACGCGCAGCGGGCGCGGCTGGCCGGTCTGCGCATCGTTGAGCGCTGCGCGCGCACCGGCGGCGTCGCCAGCGTAGACAGCCTGCGCCCACGGCTGGTAGGTGGCGTCATCGGGCGCGCGCTCATGCCAGCGCGCGAGCAGCGCCTGGCCGGCCTCGGCGCTGCCGAGCGCGCGCAGCGCCAGCGCGCTGAGCAAGGTGGTGCCGCCGCCGCCGGGCTGCATGCGCGCGGTCCACTCGGCGATGCGCTGGTAGCAGGCGCGCGCGCCCGCGGCGTCTCCGCCAGCCAGGCGGCAGCGCGCGCCGATATAGTCCTCGAGACGCTCGTCGGGGTCGTAGGGCCGCCCGGCACCGAGGTGTTCCGGCCAGCTGCGCGCCGCGGCGATGCGCTCCTCGGCGCCAGGCAGCGCGCCCTCCGCGAGCAGGCCGAGGGCGGCGAAGAGGTTGGCGCGGCGGTAGAGCGCGCGCGCATCGGTGGCGCCCTCGAACGGCAGCACGGTGGCGTGCTCGAGCAGCGCGATCACCTCGCGCGGTCGCCCGGCGGCGTACAGCGCGGCGGCGAGGTCCATGGTCAGCGCCTGGTGGCCCGGGAAGGTGCGCAGGGCGGCGGTGGCGGTGGCGACCGCGAGGTCGTCCTCACCGACCTCCAGGCGCTCACCCACGAGGAGATGGGCGGCGCGCCAGTCGCCGGCGTCCAGGCGCTGCGCATGCTCGAGGTCGGCGAGGCGCTGCGCACGCGCGCTCTCGCCAGCGCCGCTGATGCGGCTGCGGTTGAGGTAGAAGGCGGCCTCGTCGGGCTGCTCCCCGCAGCCCGTAAGCAGGGCGCGCCCCTCGTCCTCGCGCCCGAGGCTTACGAGCAGCAGGGCGAGGTAGTAGGAGGTCTTCCAGTGCGGGTGGCTCGCCGCCGCCCAGCGCAGCAGGGCGAGGTCCTCGAGGCGGGCGGGGAACTGCAGGCGCACCGGGGCGGTGAGCGCGCGTTCGAGGTCACGCGCGCTCTGCGCGGCATCGCGCGTGCGCGCAAGGTAGGCCTGCCAGAAGGCAACCTGCGGGAGCGGCGGGGCGAGCGCGAGAACGCTGAGCGCGGCCTCATCGTCGCCGAGGTCGGCATAGCGCAGGGCGAGTTCGAGGCAGTCCTGCTCCGGCGCCTCGCCGCGCAGCGGGGCGAGGAAGGCCGCGCGCGCCGTCGCCCCGCCGCCGAGCAGCAGGCGTTCATAGCGGGCGCCGTGGTGCAGCGGATCGCGCGCGAGGATGCCGTCGAGCAGCAGCGCCGCCGCGCCAGGTTGCTGGCGGTGACGGGCGATCACCGCCGCGAGGAAGCGGCAGTCCAGGCCGTCGAGGGCATTCTCGCCACCACGCCGGGCGTACTCCTCGGCGCGCAGCCACTCGTGCATGCGCATGCTCAAGGCGGCGAGGCGGGCGCAGGCCTGCGCGCGCGTGCCCGGGGAGCGCGCCGCCCAGGCGAAACCGTCGAGCGCATCGCTGTCATGGCCGAGGGCGGCGTTGGCGACGCCATAAACGAAGTTGGCGCCGGCGTCGCTGGCATCGAGCGCGAGCGCCCGGCGTGCGAGCGCGAGCGCCTCGCTGGCCTCGCCGCGCCGGCACCGCAGCTCGGCGGCGCGGGTGAGGGCGCAGAGATGGCAGGGCTCGACCGCCAGGCACGCGGTGAAGCTGGTGAGCGCGAGCGCATAGTCGCGCTGGCGCAGCTGCTCCTCGCCGGCGCCGTAGCAGGCCTCGGCGGAGCGCGCACGCGGCGCCGCGTCCGCACTGAGCGGGCG
>JAYVMM010000392.1:0-3255 GCA_043758975.1 Planctomycetota bacterium
AGGGTGAGGGCGGCTGGCGGGCGCGCGTGCAGGCGCTGCGCAGCTGCTTCGAGGCACTGCCAGAGCCGCTGCGGTCGTGCTGCAGCATGCACTATTTCGATGGCCGCTCGACCAGCGACATCGCCGGTGCGCTGGGGGCCAGCCTGGCGGCGGTGCTCAAACGTCTGCAGCGCTCGCGCGAGGCCCTCGCGCTTTGCATCGTCCGTCGGCTCGAGCTCGCGGACCTGTCGTGACTCCTGGGGACGACCAGCCCGGCGCGCAGCTGGAGCCCGGCCTCCCGCTACGTGCCCAAGGGCGCGAGCGCGCCTGCGTCGGCCTGCTGCTCAGCGAATTCGGCGAGACCAGCTGCGCGAGCGCGGCGGGTGCGCTGGCGCGCCTGCGCGGCGGCGCCGACCACGAGAATCCCTTCGCCATTGCCGATGCCCTGGCCGGTCGGGAGGGGGCGCTCGCTGGGGAACGCTACGCTTCCAGCCGGCTCCCCACCACCCAGCGCCGCCAGGCGTGCCGGCGCATCCTGGTCTGGCGCAAGCTCCCGCTGTGGACCACGGTCAGCGGCACGGTGGCGGCGATGATGGTGCTGGCGGTGCTGCTCGCGCTCTACAAGGACGCCCAACGCCCGGGCGAGCAGGCGCTCGAGCTGGTGCTGCTGAACGGGGCGGTGAGCGTGCTCAGCGGGCAGGAGCGCCATGTCGCCAGCCGCAGTGAGGTGCTCGCGCCGGGCTGCACGCTGGTCACCGGGGCGATGAGCAGCGCGCGTTTACGCTACGCCGACGGTACCGTGCTCGACCTCACCGCCAATGCCCGCCTCGACATCATCGAGTCGACCACCGCCGAGGGCGCGCAGAAGGCGCTGCGCCTGCATGCGGGCTCGGTGCACGCCGAGGTCGCCCACCAGCCCGCCGGACGTCCGTTGCGTATCGCCACCGCCGATGCCGAGGCGGTGGTGCTCGGCACCCGCCTGATCCTCGACACCAAGACCAGCGACACCCGGCTGAGCGTGGAGAAGGGCCTGGTGCGCCTAGTGCGCAACTCCGACCGCATGAGCGTCGAGGTGCCGGCGGGCAAGCGCGTGGTGGCTGAGGAGACCGGCGCCCTCATCGTACAGGACAGCCCGACGCCGCCGCCGCCGGTCGAGCGCTCGACTGCGCCGGTGCGCGATGGCACCGGTAGCGGGCTGATCGGCGACTATTTCACCGGCATCGACCTGGGCGAGAGCAACAAGGTGCTCACGCGCATCGATCCCACCGTCAATTTCGACTGGGGCCTCGAGAGCGCGCCGGTCTCGGTGCTACCGAGCGAATTCTACAGCGTGCGATGGCATGGGCAGCTCGAGGCGCGTTTCAGCGAGGAGTACCTGTTCTCGACCCTCTCGGACGATGGCGTGCGCGTGTGGATCGACGGCAAGCTGCTGATCGACAACTGGTTTGAGCACCCGGAACTGATGCAGAGCGCGCACCTTGAGCTCAGCGCCGGGCGTCGCTACGCGATCGTGGTCGAATACTGCGAATGGAAGCGCTATGCGCTCGTCCACCTCTTCTGGCAGAGCCGCCACCAGGCGCGCGAGGTGGTGCCGAGCTGCCAACTCTACCCGGTGGAGGGGATCGTCGCCCCATCCGCCCCGGTTGGAGCCTCGCCATGAGCGCGCGAACGCAGCGGGCACCGGCGCGCGCGCGCGCACGCACCCAGGCGGCTTTCACCCTGTTCGAAATCGCCATCTCGCTGGTGCTGATCACCTTCGGCATTGCCAGCGTCTCCCTGCTCTTCCCCAATGGCATCAGGGCGGTGCAGATCTCGCGCTTCCAGATCTACGCCAGCGCCAAGGCGATCGACATGATCGATGCCTACAATGGGGCGCCGACCGCCGAGCCGTCGCTGGAGACCGAGGCGCCATGTCCCTGGGATGTCTCTAGCGGGCGGACCAACACCGCCTTCGATCTCGAGCGCCGGCTGTCCTCCTACCATTTTGGCATCTTGCCACTGCCGCTCGTGATCGCCCAGCGCATCGATAGCGACGGCGGCGAGATCCAGGATGTGCTCGCCCAGGGGGGTGCGCTCTACTATTCCCAGCCGATGGCCACCTCCGGCTTCATGGAGACCGGCGTCACCACTCCACCGAGCAACGAGGCGCAGCGCCTGGTGTTCACCGTCGAGGGCTACGCGCAAAGCAACGCCATCACCGTCTTCCCGTGGAAGGCCTGGCCCTACTACTATCCGTTCCCGTCGCCGCCGGCGCATGGCACCCACATCTACGAACCGGGCTTCTCGGAGCCGGCCAATGCGCTGCTCACCAAGCCGGGCGCGAGCGCGTCGCTGTTCCAGCAGACCCGGGACGGCAGCAAGCAGGGGGTGCTGTGGGAGGACAGCTTCGATCCCGACATGCGGGTGGTGTTCTACAGCCAGCTTAACGGCAAGGGCTATGGCTACCGCGACCACTGGAGCAATGCGCAATACGGCAATAGCGCCGGCGGCACCTTCGCCGGCGACGGCAACCTCCACGACAGCGCGATCCGCTACTGCCAGGCGGCATTGTGGTATGCCGTGCGCAAGGGCCTCGCGGTGCACGACTACGATACCACCACGCCGGCGCCCGCCCTAAGCGTGCCCCAGCCGCTGACCGAGGAGACCCAGTGGAAGCGCGCGCAGGCCTTCCGCTTCCTCGCGCATGCCACCGCCTGCCTGAGCAACTTCGTGGCCAAGGACGCCGCCACCGCCGCCAGCCAGCATCCGGCGGCGACCGAGAACCTCACCACCGGGGTGGTGATCCAGGGTCTCGACCTCGGGGCCGGCGCGCACCCGCCGGCGGGCGGTACGCTGCCGCAGAATTTCACCGTCACCAACGACAAGATCATAGCCCTGCATGAGAGCTGCATGAACCTGGCGATGTCCTTCGCCAGCAGCTACCCCTACGACTGGGCGGTGCCACGCCCGCTCGAGCGCACCATCATGATGGACCATCCGCTGATCGAGTACGACCTCTTCAGCCCGCCGCTCAGCGGCACCATCTACCAGAGCGAAAGCACCAGCGCCGGCCCCCAGGCAGCCCAGCAGTGGCGACCGCTGCCGGCCCAGCCGATCCAGCATATCGGCTCCAGCTTCCAGTACAGCAACATGGGCGTCCCCACCGCCGATCCAGCCTTCAGCTGGTGGGGCGCAGGCAGCTCTCCGGCGGCACCGCCTTATGCGCCCGGGGAGCCGGCCAGCTTCTGGGGCAATCCCGACCACTTCACCCTCACCCACCCCTTCACCCCCGATGAA
>JAYVMM010000393.1:0-3401 GCA_043758975.1 Planctomycetota bacterium
AGCAGGACCATCTCATGGCAGCGCGGATCGAGGTGGCGGGCATCATAGAATTCCCGCCGGGCATGCGCCCAGCAGTGCAGGCGGATGATGCCATTGGCAGCGACGATGCGATCGTACTGGGCCAAGGCATCAGCCATCAGCGCTCCATGGTACTCCCCCAAAGTCTCCGTCGGGTGCCTTCCTGCCCTGCTCGCGGTGAAGACGAACAGCACCTGTGACAGCTCGTCACCGCCTGGTCCGCTGCCGAGGTAGCTCCAGAACCGCACCTGCCGGGTGCCCTTGTCGGGAAGGAGCATGGTGATGGGGATATCGTCGCTATGCAGCAGGGAACTGGAGAGCACTTGCTGCTCGAGGGCCTTTACCACCGGGACCAGGAAGGCGGCGAAGGCGCTCAGCCAACCGCACATGGTCGACTTGGCGATGGCAAAGCCGAGACGGGCGAATTCCTTCGCTTGGCGGTGGAGCGGGAGATGGAGGCCGAATTTCTGAAAGGCGACCTGCACCAGAAGTGCGGTGGTTGGCAGGCCATCGGGGATGATCTGCGGCGCTGCCGGAGCGACGAGGCGCAGGGCCCGGTCCTGGGCCGGCGCGTTCTCGGCATCGACTGGAATGCTGTAGATGATGCGGTGTTCGACCTCGGCGATGAACTGCATGGGGATGACCTGCAGGCGCTCACGGGTCTCATCCCCGATGGGCTCTAGGATGCGGCCATCGGGCAGCGTGCGCTCGGCCAGGGTCAACTCTCGGGCGGGGAGATGGACCCGCTCGACGGTATCGGGGATGGGCTTGCGCTTGGCCTTCCCCGCGCGCACCTCACGCCCCGGGACGATGCCTTTGGCCTGCGGCGGAATGACGGTGACCGGCCCGGTGGGAGCGGCGGGGGTCAGATCGCCCAGTTCTAGGCGCTGCTGGTCGGGATGATCATACCGTTCACTCGAGCGACTGAAGAGCTGGCGCGACAGCCGATCGATGCGGTACATCGCGGCTTCGAGCTTCTTCTGGGACTCAGCAAGCGCGGCCTGGAGGCCGGCGATGACCAGGTCCTTCTCGGCCCGCACCTGTTCGACCGTGTCGCCGTCTAATTGCTGCGTGCTCACGCGCGTGAATGTCGCCGACTTCGGGGGAAACCGAGAAAAAACATGCGCTTGGATCGCACTATTCAATATTGGCATCATGACGATGCGCCAACTGGATGATGATATTGCCGACGGTAGGCAGCATCGCGGATCTCGATGCCTTCGAGCGGCAGTTGGAGCTCAGCTGGTGATAGCTCGACCTTGCCTGCGTCGCCGGCAGCTTGCCACCGACCCGCAACGCCGAAGTGACCAGAAGCGAGGCGCTTGGCCAGGACCCAGAAGTCGGAACGGTCGAAGACCAGGATCTTCACTCGATTGGCCGCCTTGCCGACGAAGACGAAGGCATCGCCGGAGAGCGGGTCCGTCCCGAATTCCATGCGCACCAGCCCAGCCAAGGAATCGAAGGACTTGCGCATATCGGTGGCGCCGCTGCGCAGGTAGATGCGCTTGGGGAGGCTGATGGTCAACATGGGGCACCATCGCAACCGCTCAATGCCTCTACCACCGTGCGCCGCAGCGCAGGGTCGAAGTCACGGCCAAGGTGGATGCGCGCTCGACCGATGCTGATGTCTAGCGTCGACACGGTGGCGGCGGGGACTATCTCGACGAATCCGGGACGCAGCTGGGACCGGCACGGACGCAGGAGATAGGCCAGAGTCCAGGGCTTTATGCGCTGCTGCCGGCAGAAGACGGTGCGACTTTGACCTGGAGGGCGGCCCCTCCAGCGGTCGAGCAGCGCCAGCTTGGCGGCGGAATCGCGGTGTGAGGTGGGGATATTGGTAGGCATGCGACCTCCGTTGAGGTCGCTCATTATATCGACAGCGGGCGGAACGGGACTGAACCGGCCTCCGAACGCTTACGATTGACCGGTGAAATGGCGGGCTTCATGGGTGGGATATGGGCGCCCATGCTTGCATTTATCACGCCATCTCGGCATGGTTCTCCCATGGTTTCTGCAGCCCTCGCTAAGACCTGCATCCGGCATCCGCAACGTGCCGGATTCGCCCTATGCATGGCCTGCCGCCAGGTGGTCTGCCAGGAGTGCGCAACCACCTGGGATGGCATCAATTTCTGCCGTGAATGCCTGGCCAAGAGGGGCGCTCGCAGCACCGGTCGAAATCGCTGGCGGAATGCGCTCGGGGCGCTGATGGCCATAGCAGCATCGATCGGGTTCTTCATCGCCGCAGCCCACAGCATGGTGTGGGCCCTGGCCTTGATCGTTGATTGGCGATGAGCGCATGAGCCAGCCTACCGGATATGCGATGGAGTCGATCGATCGCGGCGCGATCCTGGTCCGCCGCCTCCCCGGCTGGGTCGGGATCCTCTGGCTCTCCGCCCTTCCCGCCAGGTTCCTGATGGTCTTCCTCTGCAATGAAGTGCTGCGTCAGGGCGCCAGCGTGCGCAGCCACGGCACCGCCATGGTCGCGCTCGCCCAGCTGGTGCTAGCGGCGTGGGTTGTCGCACTGATCGGCCGCCTGTTCTTCGTGCGCGCCTGCCGGATCGCGCATGACAGCGGCGATCCGTCGCTGGCCGCCGTCATCCGCGTCCCCTGGCGCGACCTGGCTGCGGTGCTCTATGCGGCGCTCCTCCTCGAGGTCCTCTTCTGGCTGGTGTTGCCGGTCTGGGTCCTCTCGCCATTCGTCCTCCTGTTCTGCCTCGCCGCTGCCGCGGTGGCGCCGCAACGGGGTTTCGGCCCGATCGCCCCCTTGGCGGCATTGGGGGATATCGAACCCTGGTCATTGCTCCGCCTCGGATTCGCGCTGGCGATTGCCACCATCATCGTCTTCTTCAACGCCTATGGCGTCGTTCAAGGCCTGTTCTGGGCCCTGTCCGGCCTGGCAGGCATCGATCTCAGCCATTGGAAGCCGCTGCTGCGCTTCGATAACCCCCTGTTCGTCCTGCTACTTAGCGCCGGCGTCATCACGCTCATCGAGCCTTTTGCGGTGGCCTCGATCGCTGTTCTGGCCATCCTTTCGCAGGCGCGGCGCACGGGTGACGATCTGCGCGAGTGGTTCGCGATCCTGCGTGCGCAGGCCAAGCGATGAAGGCCATGCCGCTGCTCCTCCTGGCGTTCGCGGCCATCTCAGCATGGACTGGCGAGACGCTCACGCCCGAGGCCTATCTGCGCCGTCTGGCGGACATCGACGGCGCCCTCGAGAGCGGCAATTTCGAGCAGGCCAAGGAGCTCAGCGGCATCCTCGCCGGCCTCACCGTGGCCTGGCCGCAAGGGCCGCTGCATGGGGATCCGACCATCGCGGTGCTGGTCAACCGCTCGGCCATGGCCGCCGCCCGCTTGAGGGTACAAGCCGATCTCGCGGTGCTCGC
>JAYVMM010000394.1:0-1936 GCA_043758975.1 Planctomycetota bacterium
TGCCGACGTGCGTCTCAGCGACCGCGCGCTGAGTGGCGAGCAACTGCTGCTCACCAGTGAAGTGGTCAGTGACGCCACCGTCGGCTGGTGGCGCTTCGACCTACGCACCGGTCCCTTCTCTGATTCCTCGCCACACCATCGCGACCTGGTACCGATCACCACGGCTGTCTCCGCCAGCGATCCTGGCTTGGAAGTGTGGATCGACCTCTGCCATGTGCTGCTCAATGCCAATGAGATGATCTATGTCGATTGATAAAGCGGCCTAGGTCCATTCTCGTCCAACCTTCTTCCTCTCCCGATGTGGAGTCATCATGCTCACCCGCCGCGGCCTACTCGGTGCTGCCGGATTCGGATTCGGCAATCTTGCACTCTCAACCCTGTTGACACCCCGTGCTAGCGCCGGTGACTCCGAGCAGCCGCGTTCGCTCATCTCTCCTTTAGCTCCACGCGCACCCCTTCACCGAGCACGGGCCACCAGCGTGATCTTCCTCTTCATGGAAGGCGGACCTAGCCATCTCGATCTTTTCGACCCCAAGCCGCTACTCAACAAACTCGCCGGAAAACCGCTACCGGAGAGCTTCGGGCAGGTGATCACCGCCATGGGCGAATCGCGTTCGCCCCTGCTCGCCTGCAAGCGCACTTGGAAACAATGCGGGCGATCAGGGATCTGGATGAGCGATTGGTTGCCACATCTCGCCAGCTGCGCTGATGATCTGGCGGTGATCCGTTCGTGCTATGCCGATGGCATCAACCACTCTTCTGGAGTGTGTCAAATGAACACCGGCAGTATCCTGGCCGGTCGGCCTTCGTTAGGGGCTTGGACCACCTACGGCTTGGGTACTGTCAACCAGGACTTGCCCGGCTTCGTGGTGATGCAGGACAACGCCACCGCAGTGGTCAATGGCCCGCGTAATTGGGGCTCTGGTTTCATGCCCGCCCTCTACCAGGGCACCCCTGTCGATGGCGGCGCAGAGCCTATCACCAACCTCGTCCCCCCGGTGGCGGTGGGCCCTGCCCGGCAGGCAGCCAAGCTCGACCTGCTCGGGCGCCTCAATCGTGACCATGCAGCGACGCGCAGCCAAAGCGAACTCGAGGCGCGCAATGCCAGCTTCGAGCTCGCCTTCCGCATGCAGGCCAAGGCGCCCGAGGCAGTCGACCTGAGCGGGGAAAGCGATGCCACGCGTCAGCTTTATGGCCTCGACCAGAAGGAGACCGCGCGCTTTGGCGGTATGTGCCTATTGGCGCGGCGGATGGTGGCGCACGGCGTGCGCTTCATCCAGCTCTACTGTGGTGCTGGAAGCAAGTGGGACGCCCACGACAAGCTGGATGGCAACCATTCCCAGCTCTGCCGTTCCATGGATAAACCGGTAGCCGGCCTTCTCACCGACCTCAAAGTTCGCGGCCTGCTCGATTCGACCCTGGTGGTCTGGGGTGGTGAGTTCGGCAGAACGCCAATGAGCGAGAAGGGAGATGGGCGAGACCACAATCCAACCGGCTTCACCATGTGGATGGCGGGAGGCGGGGTGAAGGGCGGACAGACCATTGGCGCCACCGATGATCTTGGTCTGCATGCGGTGACCGATCGCCTGCATATCCATGACCTTCATGCCACCATCCTCTGGCTGCTCGGGTTGGACAACATGGGCCTGGTCTACTCCTACAAAGGCAGGCCCGAGCGCCCAACGCTCAATGAGGGCGAACCCTATACGCGCATCGCCACCGTTTAGAAAATTTTTGTGGCTTCAGAATTTCGGGTGGGCCGCCCAGGTGAAAGAGGATTGCACGGCGGAAGCGTCGAAGATTGCGGAATCCACAGTCCAAGGCCCTGACCCTCTAGATCCGGCTATTCTTGAAATCCCCAGTGCGTTCGTCGCCTTTGCATGGCGGTGTCTCCAATGGGATTCCGGTTCTCGATATGAACTATCGCGACACTATT
>JAYVMM010000395.1:0-4438 GCA_043758975.1 Planctomycetota bacterium
ATGGGTTGGACCTCAGTGTTGCCGCGTCCGCGCAGGCGCTGGTATTCGGCGGCAAAGGTCATGCGCCCGACCTCGTATTGGGCGGAGAGGATGCCTTCCCAATAGTTGTCGACTGCGCTCTGGGTGACCAGGCCGGTGGTGGTGGAGGCGCCGGTGAAGCAGAAATCGTGGAGGTCGCCGAGGCTCGCGCGCAGCGACAGCCCATTGAGCGGGGTGTTCCACTGCACCATGCCGCCTGCCGCCCAGCTCACCGAGACCCCTTCGACCTGACTGCCGATGCCGTTCTGCTCGCTGTAGTGGGTGGCGAAGGAGCCGTCAGAGTGCAGCGGCTTGCGCCCGGCACTGAACGCGTATTCGCCGCTGCCCAGGCTGCCGAGCTCGAGATGCCCGTAGAGCTTGGCGCCGTCGATGGAGAGGTAGAGGTCGCGGTCGATCAGCGAGTAGAAATCGACCGGCATGAAGACCGAGGCGCGCGCGACATCGACGTCGATGTTCTCATTGTAGAGCCCGAGCGGCACCTTGACCCGCCCAATCTGCACGCCGAAGGCGTCCGCCGCCCGCCAGTCGAGGTAGGCCCAGTCGAGGCGCACCTGGCCATGGTCGTAGTTGACCAGGTCGCGGGCGTAGAGCTGGGCGCCGACGCGCACGCGGTCGAACGGGCGGGCGACGACGTTGGTTGCCGCTTCCCAGAACTGGGTGGTTCCGCCGATGGTGTCACCGAGCCAGTTGTTGCCCCAGGTCTGTAGGTAGCCGAAGCTGGCGAAGCCGTGCGCCTCGAGCTGGAGGTCCTGCGCTGGGTACCAGCTATCATCGGCGCCGCAGGCGGCGGCGGCGAGCCCTATGATGATGCCGCCGGCGATCAGGGGGCGGACGGCCATGCTAGGGCCGCTCAGTCGGGGTGAGCGCGTCGAGGGTGCGCCCAAGGTCATCGAGCAGGTAGGGCTTGGTGAGCTGGGCGCGGAAGCCCTCACTGCGCAGGAGTTCAGGGGTGGAGTCACGCGCGAAGCCGCTGCACAGCACCGCGCACACCTCGGGCGCGATCTGCTGCAGCCGGCGCAAGCAGTCGACGCCGCGCATGCGCGGCATCTCCATGTCGATGAACACCACGTTGATGCGCGCCCGTGCGCCGATGAACACCTCCACCCCCTCGACCCCGTCGCGCGCCGACAGCACCTCGAAGCCGAGTTGGCCGAGCATCGCGCACATGGTGTCGCGCGCGATCTCCTCGTCGTCGATGACCAGCACGGTGCCACGGCGCGCCCGCGGCGCGGGCGCGCGCTCGTCGCGCGCGCGCGCGGGCGCGGCCTCCGACAGGCGCAGGTAGAGGCGGAAGGTGGTGCCGCTGCCGAGCCGGCTCTCGACCCGCACCGAGCCGTGGTGGTCGCGAATGGTGCCGAAAACTGCGGCCAGTCCCAGCCCGGTGCCCTTGCCGATCGGTTTGGTGGTGAAGAAAGGCTCGAAGATGTGGCTGATCACCTCCTCGGCCATGCCGGTGCCGGTGTCGCTGACGCGCAGCTCGAGGTAGCGCCCGGGCTCGACCGGGATGGCGAGCGCGGTGATCTCGCTGCCATCGAGCGTGCGCTCGGCGGTGGCGAAGAGCAGCTCGCCGCCCTCGGGCATGGCGTCGCGGGCATTGACCCCGAGGTTGAGCAGCGCGCTTTGCAGCTGCGAGGCATCGCCCGAGACCGTCGACAGCCCGGCGTCCAGGCTGGTGCGGATGCGGATGCGCTTGTCGATGCTGTGCTCAAGCATCGCCACCGTGTCGCGCACCACATTGTGCACATCCACCGTGGCGAGCAGGCCGCGCCCGACGCGGGCGAAGGTCAGCAGCTTGCGCGTGAGATCGGCGGCGCGCTCGCTGGCGCGCAGGATCAGCCGGAGGTGGCGCTCGGAGGGATCGCCGCGGTGGCGCTGCAGCAGGAGGTCGGCCGAGCCCATGATGCCGGTGAGCATGTTGTTGTAGTCGTGGGCGATGCCGCCGGCGAGCTGGCCGAGCGAATCCATCTTCTGGCGCTGGCGCTGCTGGAGCTCGAACTGGTTGCGCTCGGTGACATCGCGGATCATCGCCAGCAGGCGGTCGTGGCCAGGCAGCATGACGCGCGCGAGGCCGAATTCGGCGTCGAACTCGCGTCCGTCCAGGCGCCGTCCGCGCCAGGCGAAGTGCTGGGTCTGGCCGTCCTTGACCGCGTCGAGGTGGCGCGCCCAGGCGCGCTCGGAAGTTATCCCGACCGGCTGGTCGGCGGGCGCCAGCTCGGGCAGACGGCGGCCGATCAGCTCGGAGGCGGCGCAGGCGAAGATCCCGCCGGCGCGCGGGTTGGCGTCGACCACCTTCTCGCCCTCGATCACCACCACCGCGTCGGCGGCGCTGCTGACCAGCGCGCGTGCGAGCTCCTCGCGCTCGCGCAGGGCCTCGAGCGCGCTGCGCAGGTCGCTCTCGCGCGAGGCGACCGCCGCCGACATCGCGGCGAAGGCCTTGGACAGTTCGCCGAACTCGTCGGCGCGCTCAGTGTCGAGGGCCGGGCCGTGCCGGCCCGCGGCGAGCGCTGCGGCGGCCTCGCTCAGGCGGCGCAGCGGCCGCTCGATGCGCAGGCGCAGCACCACCAGCAGGAGCAGCGCCTCGGCGCCGATGATCAGCGCGCCGATGACGATGATCCACACGGCGGTGGCGCGTGCGCGCGTGGCGATGGCCTCTTCCGGGTAGTAGGTGACGATGGTCCAGCCCGGGGCGGGCAGGCGGGACACCCCCAGCCAGCCATCACGGTCGCTGATGCGCTCGGCGGGCGGGCCCTGGCGCGGAATGACCGTGCGCAGGCGCATCAGCAGCGGCAGCTTGCTGTTCTCCAGGGTCATGGTCCCGCCCGAGGCACGGATGAGGTCGCCGTAGCGCGAATGGGCGAGCAGGCGCCCGGCGTCGTCGTAGACCATGGTCTCGCTGCCGGGGATGCGGCGTTCGGTGGCGCGCGCGAGCAGCTGGTCGATCGGCAGCACCTGGGTGACCGAGGCGCGCTTGTTTCCGGCGATGGCGAGCGAGGCGCTCGCCGCCACCAGCCAGTTCTCCGAAGCCGGCTCCTGGAAGGTGCGCGACCAGCGCACCGGGCTGTGGTCGCTGATCATCTCGCGCTCCGCCGGCAGCAGCACGGGGTCGTCGGGAAGCATGGTGCCGGCAAGCTCGACCGGATCCGCGCCCCAGCCGACCAGCCATGAACCCGGGGTGGCGATGGTGAGGTTGGGCGGATAGTCGGCGACCACCGGACCGATCTCGGCGAGCAGATCGTAGGCGATGCCGGCGATGCGCGCCTGCACCGCGTCGTTGGCGGTGCCGGCGGTGACGAAGGCCGCCACCGGGGCCTGGCCGCGCGGCGGCAGGGCACGCCTGGTGCCATCGCGCGCGAGCGGGATCGGCGCGCCGAGGTGCTCGTTCTGGCCGAGGCGCTGCTCGAGGATGGCGCGGCAGCCGCGCACCTGATGCTCGACGCGGTCGAGGAGCGCCTGTTCGCGCGTCGAGCGCTCGATCGCGCCGCTGATGACGTCCTGTAGGGCGGCCTCGCGCTGGCTGGTGGCGCTCAGCTGGTAGCTCACCAGAGTGCCGATGGCGACCACGGTGGCGGTGCCGATGGCGAGCGGGATCAGCGCCTGGCCGAGCAGGCCGACGCGCCGGGGGAAGGAACGCTCAAGCAGGCGCTGGATGGGGGAGGCGGGCTCCATGCGGGCGGGTGCGTTAGGCGGCAGCCCAGGGCTGGGCACGGAGGGCGGGCATAGATCCCCCAGCATGGCGCACCAGAGGGCAACGCAAGCCCAGCACCCGGTGGCGCGGCAGGGTGGCCTGGGCTGTCCATTTGCGGCGCTATCCGCGCGGGGCTGGCGGCCCGCTCTAGGGCGCCGAGGCGGGGCTCAGCACCGGCAGCAGGAGCAGAGCCGCGGCGACCAGCAGCACCGCGACCAGAGCCGCCAGGCGCTGGCGGCAGAGCAGCGACCAGATCCACCGCCGGTGGCGCCAGAGGTGCAGGCTGAGAAGCGCGAGCATGGTCAGGCCGAGGAGGAAGTGGAGCAGGGCCCAGGATTGCCAGGGCATGCCCCAAATGGATGCACCGCGCGCGCTGCCGGGGTAGAGGCGGAACTTGAGCACCAGGCCCGAGCCGGCGAGCAGCGCCCCGCTCCACAGCAGGGCGAGATTGACGGCGCGGTCGAGCCACGGGCGCAGCGGATCAGTCATGGTGCGCCGCCTGGGCGGAGAGCTCAGTCGCCAGCGCCTGCAGCCGGCGGTAGATCACCAGCGAGTTCATCGCCTCCACCAGCGCCGGACCGGGGCGGTAGGCGAGGTGGTAGTAGGCCATGGTCCCGGCCAGACCCGCCTGCGCCGCGGCGGCGGGCGGGGCGTCCTCGGCGATGGCGACGTCGTGCACGGTCAGCTGCGCCAGGCGCGGATCCTCGCTGGCGA
>JAYVMM010000396.1:0-5870 GCA_043758975.1 Planctomycetota bacterium
TTCCGGTGTCGCCAGTTGAATTTTACGGTGGGAGAAAACGGTCAAATCGAGTTGTCGCGCGCGGTGGACATTCGGCGATACGGTCGGGGCGATAGCTTAAAAAGTTTTAGGTCACTAATATTTTTAATTATTTATTTTCTCCCAGATTCGGAAGTCGACCCCCGCGTCAAGGGCCGCATCCGCGCCTGAAATGCGTGAGGGCCAAGCGGCTCATGACGCAGGAGGTGCCGAAGGCGGATGTGGTGATAACCAACCCGACCCCACGTGGCGGTGGCGTTACGATAGGAGCGGGAGCGCATGTTCGCCCTTGGCATTGGATGAGGCCCAATGAAAAATGGAGCAGATCTGGCGAACTTTTTACCCTAGGAACGCTAGGAACGGTTACAGTTGACCCGATTCCGGAACTCTCCAGAATCCGCGTCCGTCTAAGACGTTTATCTCGCCATTCCATTCAACAGACCGCTACCGAGTGACCTGATCGGAATCTGCTGACGTGCTTTTCAATTCGCTGACTTTTGTCGTATTCTTCACAGTCGTCTATGGTCTTTACCGGGTGATCCCGGGCTGGGGGATGCGCAAGAATCTCCTGCTGGTGTGCAGCTACATCTTCTATGGTGCATGGAACCCGCCTTTCGCGGCGCTGCTGTTGACTTCGACGGTGGTGGATTGGTGGCTGGCCGGGCGCATGGACCGTGAGGCCATACAGTCCCGACGGCGGCTGTGGCTCACCCTCAGCCTGGTTACCAACTTCGGATTCCTCGGCTTCTTCAAGTATGGCAACTTCCTGCTCGACAACACCGTGGCCCTGCTGGGTGCCATGGGCATCAGCTACCATCCGCCTCATCTCGACATCCTGTTGCCGGTTGGCATCTCGTTCTACACCTTCCATACCCTCTCCTACACCATCGACGTCTATCGCCGGCAGCTCAAGCCGGAGTACTCGCTGCGCGACTTCGCTCTGTTCGTGTCCTTCTTCCCGCAGCTCGTCGCCGGCCCCATCGTGCGCGCCCGCGACTTCCTCTATCAGCTCAAGGAGCCGCCTGCGCCCGTGCGCGGGCGCTTCGCCTGGGGCGTATTCCTGATGACCATGGGACTGTTCGAGAAGGTGGTGGTCGCCGACACCCTGCTCGCGCCGACGGCAGACGCGGTATTCAGCCATCCCTTCCCCCTGGCCGCACTCGACGCCTGGGCCGGTGCACTCGCCTTCGGCATGCAGATCCTCTGCGATTTCAGCGGCTACTCGCTCACCGCCATCGGCGCGGATCTCTGCTTCGGATTTTACTTGATCGACAACTTCAGGTTCCCCTATGGGGCCTCAGGATTCTCCGATTTCTGGCGCCGCTGGCACATCTCGCTCTCCTCGTGGCTGCGCGATTACCTGTACTTCCCCTGGGCGGAAACCGGTTTGGTACAATGCGCACATGCTTCAACTTGATGTTTGTCATGCTGCTCGGTGGCCTATGGCATGGGGCTGCCTGGACCTTCGTCTTGTGGGGAGCCCTGCACGGCCTCTTCCTGCTGCTCGAGCGGGCGTTCCGCTTCCTCACCGCAGGTGCGGCATGGACGGAATCGATGGTGGCGCGCACGCTCGGCTGGCTGCTCACCGTGCTCGGGGTAACCATCACCTGGGTGTTCTTCCGGGCACAGGATTTCCCCACCGCGATGAAGACCCTGGTGAGCATGTTCGGGGCGTTCGGCGAGCGTGGAGACCAATTTCTGGCGACTCGCGATCTGCTCGAGGTCGCAGTGGTGGTGACGGTGGTGCTCGCCGCCCATCGCCTTCTGCGTGATTCCTCCATTGAGGCGATCGTCCAGCGCTCACCGCGCTGGTGCGTAGCGGGAGCCTGGTTGGTCATGTCCCTGTCGATTATGCTGACCCAGGGGAGTGGCACTGCCTTCATCTATTTCCAGTTCTGAGCATCCGACGATCCGCGTCGTCCCCGACCATCCGTGGGGACCGCTCACGCTGATCGTGGCGATCAGTGTGGTACTGGTCGTGGCTGGGTGGGAGTGGCATTGCCGGGCACGCGGCTATGCGCCGGGGCTCGACGACACCACCGATCTGTGGGTCGAGGCGCGCAGGTCGGTGCACAGCGATTCAACGGTGATCATCGGCTCCTCGCGCTCGCTCTTCGATCTCGACCTCGATGTCCTGGAGAAGGCCCTGGGGCGGCGTCCGGTGCAGCTCGCCCTGGTCGGCAGCTGCCCCTATCCGATGCTCCGACATCTCGCCGATGATCCTTCCTTTCACGGCACCGTGATCTGCGACATCGTGCCCGTCCTGCTCCTGGTGCCATCTTTTGCGCCGCCCTACCAGAGCGTCGATAAGGCGATCCGGCGCTTCCACACCCAAACCTGGGCGCAATGGTCCGGGCACCTGCTGTCGCTGCCGCTGGAATACACCTTTGGTGCCATGCAGCAGGACGATCTCACCCTGTCCGCGTTGCTCCACGAGCTGCCCATCCCAGACCGTCCGAGGGCCCAGGTCGGTCCACGGCTGCCGCCCTGCTTCAGCACCATCGATCGGGATCGCCGGACGCGCATGAAGGAGCAGGTGATCATCGACCAGGTGCTGCGCGAACGCGTCGCGTTCGGCTGGTCGCCACTTTTCAACGCGCCGCCGAAACCCTCATGGATCCCCGACGAGGCCTATGCCGCCTTCAATGCCAAGACTTTCAATGACCGCTTCGACGAGATGGCCAAGGCGGTCGCTGACCTGAAAGCGCACGGCGGACGGGTGGTCTTCCTGCGCCTGCCGAACTCGGGCAAGCTGCACGAGCTCGAGAACACGCTGACGCCTCGCCCGGCGGTGTGGGACCGCCTGATCACCACGACCGGGAGTCCAGGCATCCATTTCGAGGACCGTCCCGAGCTGACCGGTTTCGAGTGCCCGGAATGGTCGCATCTCTCCGCCGTTGATTCGGTGACCTTCACCACTCACTTGGCTCCGATCCTGGCCGGTCTGCTCGCACCGGCGAAGCCGTAGGCGCCCGGCGAGCCGCCGGCTCGACCAGGGGGTGAAGGCATGCCGCACCAGTCCGATCGCGTTCTGCTGCTGCCGGGACTCGATGGCAGCGCCCGCCTAGGGCAGCGCTTCGCACGTGCCTGGAACGCTCCACTCGAACTGGTCGCCTACCGCGATGACCCGGGAGCTGACCTCGATGCCCATGCAGAGCAGGTCGAGCAGGCAGGCACCGGCGCCTCCGTCGATCTGATCGCTGAATCCTTCTCCGGCCCGGTGGCGCTGCGCATCATCGATCGTGCGCGCATAAGGGTCCGCAGACTGATCCTGGTCGCCAGCTTCGCCGTGGCTCCTACCGGATCACCCATCGCTCTTTGCCGCCTTGTACCTCGCGCCATCATCGCCGCGCTGCCCCGTCCGCGCTGGGCAATCGCCCGGCTCCTGCTCAGTGGAGTCGGCGAGTCGGCGATCATCGATGAGGCCATGGAGGTAGTGCGTGCGCTGCCGCCGGCGGTCATGGCGAGCCGTCTCGCGCTGCTGTCCCGGCTGGGTTCACCGCGGGTCCGGAATAAAATTCCAATCCTCGCGCTGCGCGCCATCCGTGACCGCTTGGTGCCGGCCTCGGCGACGGCGGAATTGCAGCGTTCGTATCCAGCGGTCAGCGTGCTTCCCATCGACGGGCCGCATTTGCTGCTCCATGCCGAGCCCGCAGCGTGCGCCGCGGCAATCCGCGCCTTCCTCGGCGATCAGGCGGTGCCAGGGAACTGATCGGGCCTTGCCCTGGCTCGGGGCGGGCCATGGCCAGGTGATGTCCGACCGCTGCAGAAATGAATCAAGGGGTTGTCTTGATAGACTTTATCCGTGATCGAAGCAGTTCTACGGGTTTTCCGACATAGCGATTGAGGGCCAGGGCGAAAATTATCGATGAAAAAATATTTACAATAGTTTGCGTGACCGCTCCGGTTGGCAGTAATGCTTCCGGAAGTGCTCCAAGACTGAGTATCACCAGAATATGACAGATATATATCGGATAGCTCAAATCACCGATTGCCCTATCTATCCGAGAATTATTCTGCCACAGAAAGGCAAGGGGCAAGAGCAGCAGGACAATGGCGAAGAGCGCAGGGACTTTGATGCTGTCGGAAAATGGTGCCATGCCATAGACGAGGCATGCAGTGACAATGGCGAAAGTCCCGGCGGCTGCGACCCTATTTGCTTTTTCAGGGGGGCCGCCCATTGACTTGATGAAACTGGTCCAGGCCGGAAGAGCATAACGTTGAGAGAGGGCCCCGAGGAGGAAGAGGGAGAGTTCCGCCGGGAAAAAACGATAGGACCACGGATCCTTCAGGCCGAGGCCGATCGCGATGAGATATCCGCGAACTGCAATCGATAGAAACAGCAGGGAGAATATCCAAGTCTTTCGACGGAGTATGAATGGAGCTAGAGCGTAGAAGCTCAATTCCACGCCCAAAGTCCACGCAGGCGGTACAACCAATCCTATATATAGGGGGAGTGCCGTCGTTTGCAGGCCAAACGTGTAGGCCAAATGACCGTCCCTGATGCTGCTGAACAGTATAACATCTTGTCCGAACAAGAATACATTGGAAAAAACGAGGAACACAAAAGCGGATACGGGGATCTCGCCGTACAATTCGAAGAAGAGGTGGTTCCCCCCCCGATAGACGAGCAGGGATAGCACGGCGACGACAAAGTAGATGGGGTATAGCCGCAGCGCACGATTCTTATAGAACGGAATCGGACTCCGGTAGGCCATGTTCGTCTGCAGAACATGGGCAATCAGGAAGCCGGAAATGATGTAGAACAACTGGACGGCATTGCGTCCACCAACCAGAAAGCTATCGCACATGCACGGCGAATGTGCACAAACGACGGTTATCGCCAGCAGTGTGCGCAGAAATCCCATCAGCGCTCCAGGAGCAGAGGCTCAACCATGCGGTAATGGCAGGTCGTTCATAGACTCCCGGGATGATGTCGCCACAAGCTTAACTGTAAACAGGACATGAATCGACCGCCTGACGAAGTTCACCCGTGCTGTGGCATGGTCGACGCCTGCTCCTGGTCCATGCGGTTAAGATCCAGCGACGGTGAAGCCATCGAGCAGGAGGCTGGGGCTCGAAATCGCCTGCTCGAGATCAGGATCATTGCCGACCCCGCGAATTCCGGCCCACAGTTCGGAAAGATTGCCGGCCACCGTGGCTTCCTGGACGGGATGGGTCAGGCGACCGTCCTCGATGGCATATCCCGATATACCGCGTGAGAAGGTGCCGGAGGTGAGGTCCACGCCCCAGCCGTTGAATTCGGTGACCAGCAGGCCATTGCGGGCTTCACGGACCAAGTCATCGAGATGCGCCGCTCCGACCTGGATGCGGAGATTGCTCGCTCCTTCCTGGTGGCCGGTGTAGGGATGCCCGATGCGCCGGGCGGCGTAGCCGCTGACCAGGAAATGCTCGAGCCTGCCTTTGCTGATGACCTGGACTGGCCGGCTGCGCACCCCATCCCGGTCACAGCGACGGCTGCCCGGGCCGCGCCGGAGGAGCGGGTGGTCGATGACCGAGACGATCGGGCTGGCCAGGGTGCTTCCGCGGCGGTCCTGGCACCAAGTCTGACGCTGGACGACCGCATCCCCTTCCAGGGATCCGGCGAGCACGCTGAGGAAGTCGCTGGCGCAGGCATAGTCCAGGATCACCCGCTTGGCCCCGGTGCTGGTGCGCTTCCATCCGAATTTGGAAAAGGCTCGAGTTCCGGCCTCGCGACCGACGGCTTCCGGCGAGCGCAGTTCGCGCCATCGGCGGGCGTACGTACCACGTTCCCCCGCTTGCCGCTCAGCGCCCTGCTGGGCGATGGCGGATATGCTCATTCCCGTCGACGTGCCATGGCTCTCCACGCA
>JAYVMM010000397.1:0-2594 GCA_043758975.1 Planctomycetota bacterium
CCGATCTAGCAGCAGCTGCCCGAGCACGTCTACTACGCACACCTGCCGAGCGGGCGCGGCTCGCCCTCGCTGAGCGCCAGCCCGCTGTCGGTGGCCGAGCTCCTGCGCCAGCGCCTCTTCGCGAGCATGCGCACGGTGGTGCTGACCTCGGCCACCCTCGCCGCCGACGACAGCGAGCGCTTCGTCTTCCTGCGCCGCCGCCTCGGCCTCGATGGCGGCCTGGCGCGGCGCCTGGACAGCCCCTTCGACTACCAGACCCAGGCCAAGCTGCTGCTCAACTCCTCGCCCATCGACCCCAACTCGCCGCGTTACGACCATGCGCTCTCGCTGTGGCTGAGCGAGTACATCGCGACTGCCGACGGCGGGGTGTTCGTGCTCTTCACCAGCTACCGCCAGCTCACCGCGGTGCACGACCTGGTGCGCCCGACCTTGGAGCGCGCCAACCGCTTCGTGCTGCGCCATGGCGACGGCATGGGGCGGGCGCAAATGCTCGAGCTCTTCAAGCGCGTGGGCAACGGCGTGCTCTTCGGCACCAGCTCGTTCTGGGAGGGGGTCGACGTGCCGGGCGACGCGCTGCGCCACGTCATCATCACCAAGCTGCCCTTCGAGGTGCCCAACCACCCGGTGGTCGAGGCGCGCCACAGCGACATCAAGCGGCGCGGCGGCAACCCCTTCATGGAGCGCTCGGTGCCGGAGGCGATCATCCGCCTCAAGCAGGGATTCGGGCGGCTGATCCGCAGCCGCAGCGACACCGGTACGGTGGCGATCTGCGACCACCGCGTACTCACCGCGGCCTATGGGCGCTACTTCCTGCGTGCGCTGCCGCCGTGCGCGACTGAGATGTTCCGGCTCGGGGACTACCTCACCGGCACTACCGGCACTACCGGCACTACCAACACGGACAGTGCCGCCGGCGCCGGCTGAGCCGGCGGGGGGGGCGGAGGACGCGGGGGGCGCGCCTACCTGTTCGGGGGTGCCGGGGCCTGGGTGGAGGCGGGCAGGTGCTCGAGCGCCTCCTTGGCCTCGCGCGCGCGGCGCGCCTCGGCCTGCTCAGCAGTCTCCTGCAATGGGCCATCGAGCACGCTGAAGACCTCGGCTGTGACCTGGGTGTGGGCGAGGTTGGCCTGGACGTCCTCGCGCACCAGCTCGAGGTTGATGCCGGTGGCGTCAGCCTTGGCGGTGATGCGCGTCCAGCCCAGGATCCAGGTCAGCGCGGCGGGCTCCTCGATCTGCGGCACGCCCCAGTGCTTGAGGAATTCCAGGCGCGCCTGCTCGAGGCTGAGCCCGGGCGCGCTCAGCTCGGCGCCCGCGAGGGTGCCGCCGATGAAGGCGAGCGCGAGGTTCTTCTGCGGGTGGACCACGGTGCGGTCCTTGAGCGTCTCGATCTGCTCGGCGGGCACGTGCGCCTTGACGTCGCTGAGCTTGGCGTTCCAGGCGAAGCCGGCGACCCCGCCGACTTCGCGCGGCAGATCCTGGCTGCCGCTGCCGACCTTGATCGCGGCCTCGACCGCGACCACGGGGAAGTGGGCGACCTGGTTGCCCTGCAGCCAGCTCAACGGCACATCGGGCAGCGGCAGATCGCCAGCGACGCGCGGCAGCAGGGTGAACACCACCGTCACCGGGCGCGGGCGCTCGCGCACCACGGTCGGCGCCGGCTTGCTCGGGTCGGGTACGGCGACCGCGGGCGCCAGCTCGGTGATCACCGGCTTGCCGACCAGGCGCCACTGACCCCCCGCGCCCAGGCGCAGGGAGTTGGCCACCGCGGCGGCGATGTCGACGTTCTCGATGTCGCGCGGCATGGTGGTGAACTCGACCCGCTCGACCTCGTTGAGGGCGATTTTCGGGCTGGAGATGCGGGTGTTGATGAAGGTGGGCCGGCTGGCGCCGTCGCTGGTGGCGGCGACAGCGAGCGCGGGCGCCAGCAGCAGCAGGGCGGCGGGGGTCACGGTGGGCATGGCGGAGGTTGTAGGGGGCGCAGCGCGCGAGTCACTGGCCATCCGCGCTCGCTTGGACGGCGTGTACCGCGCTCACGCGCGCGACCTCGCCGGCCCTGGTGCTTGCACACCCCGGAAGGTGGTCACAGTTTCCCCCCGCCCACCGTCACCACCCCGTGTTCCTGAAAGCAGCACCATGGCTGTCGATCTCGCCGCCGCCGCTGTCGTCTCCCCCGAGCAGCGCCATCGCGCCGGCCTCGGCTATCCCAATCCGCTCGCCGGCAATCCGGCGGCACCGCAATTCGCCGCCAGCGTGCGGCGCAGCGACGGCAGCACCCTGCAGGTGGCCGATCCGGTGGCGACGCGGCTGATGGTGGCGTTGATGGACATGAACGCGGTGATCGGCGGCGCGGCCTGCCACTGGGGCGGGCCGGCGGCGCTCGCCGAGCTGATGTCGGCGATCCACGGCGTGATATTCGCGGCCAACCCCTGGCACCAGCGCTACAATTTCGTCAACGATGCCGGGCACACCGAGAACGGCCTCTACGCGCTCAAGGCCAGCTACGGTTTCGCCGGGGTCACGGTGGAGAATCTCAAGGGCTTCCGCTCGATCCAATCCCGCCTCACCGGCCACGGCGAGTCGCACCTCTTCCCCGCCGG
>JAYVMM010000398.1:0-1970 GCA_043758975.1 Planctomycetota bacterium
GCCGGCGCCGGCTCGTCCAGCACGTCGGCCACCGCACGCCCGACGAGATCGCCGAGGCTGTAGCGCGCCGCCACCACCGCCTGGCGGTCCTGGGTCAGGGCGAGTTCGCTGGTGGCGAGGGTGAGCTCGCTGCGGGTGACGTCATTGGCGGTCGCCACCCCGACCTTCTGGCGCGCCTGGGTCTGGGCCACGGTATCCTTGGCGACGTCGCGCGCGCGCACCGCGGCCTCGACCTGGTGCTCGGCAGCGATGGTGAGCAGGAAGCCGGCAGTGACCTGGAAGGACAGCGCGCGGCGGAGCTCGCCGGAGTCGAGCTGCTGCGCCGCGACCACCGCGTTCTGCGAGCGCAGGGCATCGACTGAGGAGGCGTTGAAGAGCGTGAGGTTGAGGTTGACCGCGAGGTTGTCCTGGTCGCCGATGAGCTTGCGGTTGGGGCCGAACGGAGTGGTCGCCACGGTGTACTTCATCAGCCCGCCGGAGGCGGTGAGATTGGGCAGCAGCAGCGAGAGCGCCTGCCGGCGCACCGCCAGCGCCTCATCCAGACGCGCGCGTGCCACCTGCGAAGTCTCATTGAGCGCATCGGCCTCGGTGAGGGCGGTAACCAGGGTCAGCTGGCCGACCGCGTCGGCGGGAGCGGGAGCTGCGACCGGAGTGGCTTCCATTGCCGGCAGCGCACTGATGCCAGCGAGGGCGAGCGCCAGGGCGCCGGAGAGCGGATGGAAACGGCCAATGGCAGACGAACGGCGAACGGTCATGGATGCGTTCCAGCAGGACGTGGGGAGACCATGGTGGGCTCGTCGGGGGTGGCAGCGGGGGCTCTACCTAGAGACTACCAGATCACCATGACATCAGCATGACCGCCGAACGCGCGACACAACCCCGTGCCCGGGAGCGACCTGCAGCCAACTACTGGACCGGGGGCGAACGCGCGCCCCTCACGCTTCCTTCTCGACCTCGACCTTCTTGAGCGCATGGTCAGGATCCTTGCCGAGCTGGATCTCGATGCCGAGCGCGTGCGCGGCATGCAGCAGCATCAGACGTTGCGGTTCGAGCGCCTCGATCGCAGCGCGGATCGCCAGGCGCCCCGGGGCGCTGTCGTCGCCCTGGATGCTCTGGCCGAAGGGCGCGGGGATGGCGCGCATGCGCTCCAGGCTCACGCTCAGCTGCCGGCGCAGGGCGCGATCGAGATCGGGCGCGCTGCCCTGGAGCAGGTCGCTCAATTCGACCCCGGGCGCGCCTGGTCCGAGGTAGGTCGCCTGGATGCCCTCGAGGTTGGCGATCAGGTCGTCACGGGTGGTGAAGCTGAAGTAGCTCTGCCCGTCCTCCATGCTGCGCGTCTCATAGGCCACCGCCATGCGTTCGCAGGCGAGCTCGTCGCCGCTGAGCTCCGCCAGACCGGTGAAGATCTTGCGCAACGCGCCATTGATCTCTCCGGCGATATTAAGGTGGCGCGGTAGTTCCCGGCGACGGTCGGATCCCATTCACGGTCGACCTTGTGGTTGTGGAGATGCGTGATCAGCAGATCGCCTGCGGCCTGGAGATCCGCACTCCGCATGCGCGCTGCGCGCACCATGCCCCTGGCCATACGGCCTGGGGCATGGTGTTGTGCAGCGTCCTGCGCGCGCCGCTCATCGTCCGACCGCGCGCCGCGGTCCGTCCGTGCTGACAACCTGGGACGGAGGGGGCGGCCTCCCGATCATCGTCTGGAGCCAGCGTCCAGGCAGGTCCGGGCCGAAAATAGCCTCGGGTCATTCTGACCCAGATCCGCCCCGCCAGCTCCGTGCCGGTCTGGCAGGAGCCCTGGCATGGGCCGGAAACCTGCCCGTATCTCCTGTCCTGGACCGTTGTTCTGGCGCAATGGCCTAGAAAGCATTGGCATGGCACACGCTATGACCTCAGGGTCAGAAGTCCGCCATGCACCCTCCAACCATCCTCATCGTCGACGACGATCGCCTGCTGCGGGAATCCCT
>JAYVMM010000399.1:0-1749 GCA_043758975.1 Planctomycetota bacterium
TCCGCCCGGAGCAGCTCGCCTTCCTCCAGTACACCTCCGGCTCCACCGCCCAGCCCAAGGGCGTGATGGTCACCCATGGCAACCTCATCCACAATCAGCGCCTGATCGAACGCTCTTTCGGCCATGACGAGCGCTCGACCATCCTCAGCTGGCTGCCGCTCTACCACGACCTCGGGCTGATCGGCAGCGTCATCCTGCCGCTCTATGTCGGCTGCCCCAGCATCCTCATGGCTCCCACTGCCTTCCTGCAGCGCCCGCTGCGCTGGCTGGAGGCAATAACGCGCTTCAAGGCCACCGCGAGCGGCGGCCCCAACTTCGCCTACGAACTGTGCCTGCGCCGCAGCACGCCTGCCGAGCGCGCCGGCCTCGACCTCAGCTCGTGGCGGGTGGCGGTCAATGGCGCCGAGCCGGTGCGCGCCGACACCATCGCGCAGTTCAGCGAGGCTTTCGCCGACGCCGGCTTCTCACCGGCCTCGTTCTACACCAGCTATGGCATGGCCGAGTCGACCCTGCTGGTCACCGCCGCCGGCGGCAGCCCGCCGGTGGTGCGCTCCTTCGCCGCCGCCGAGCTGGCGCGCAATCACGTGGTCCTCGCCGCGCCCGGCAGCGACAGCCGCGCGCTGGTCGGCTGCGGCGCCACCGTGCTCGACCAGCGCGTGGTGATCGTCGAGCCGCAGACCCTGCGCGCCTGCGCCGGCGACCAGGTGGGCGAGATCTGGGTCCAGGGCGGCAGCGTTGCCGCCGGCTACTGGCAGAAGCCGGCGCTCAACCAGGAACGCTTCCAGGCGCGCCTCAATGGCAGTGGCGAGGGCACGTTCCTGCGTACCGGCGACCTCGGCTTCCTGCACCAGGGCGCGCTCTTCATCACCGGACGCCTCGCCGACCTCATCATCATCCGCGGGCGCAACCTCTACCCCCAGGACATCGAGCGCACGGTCGAGCTCTGCCATCCGCTGTGCCTGCCAGGCGGGGCGGCGGCCTTCACCGTCGAGCACGAGGGCGAGGAGCGCCTGGTGGTGGTGCAGGAGCTCACCCGCCTGGGCGGGCGCGCGGCGCCCGGCGAAGCAATCGTCGAGGCCATCCGCCACGCCGTCGCCGCCGAGCATGACGCCGAGGTGCACGCCATCGTCCTGCTCAAGGCTGGCGGCCTGCCCAAGACCTCGAGCGGCAAGGTCCAGCGCCACGCCTGCCGGGGCGGCTTCGCCAGCGGCGAGCTGGCGGGGCTGCACCTGTGGCAGCTGCGCCGCTGCGCGCACCAGCAGGTGGCGCCGTGCGCCCACCAGGCGCCGCCGAGCGCGGAGGCGATCGAGGAGTGGATGCTCGGCTGGATCGGCGGCAAGATCGGCAAGCCGCCGGCCACCCTCGATGCCACCCAGCCGTTCACCAGCTTCGGCCTCGATTCGCTGGCGCTGGTCGAGATGGGCAGCGCGCTCGATGCCTGGCTCGGGCGCTCGACCAGGGATGTCATGGTCTTCGACTATCCCACCATCCGCCTGCTCGCCGGCCACCTCGCCGAGCGCCCGGCGCCCGCCTCCGCACCCGGCGGCGGCGATGCACTCGAGGGCCTGCTGGCCCAGATCGAGCAGCTGAGCGAGGCTGAGGCCGAGAGCGCTTTGCGCCAGGCCACCGCCGCCGTCCCGCCACCGCCCCAATGAGCGACCTCGCTGGGCGCATCGCCCGCCTGACTCCGGCCCAGCAGGAGCTCCTCCGCCTGCGCGCTCAACGTCCCGCCGCCACCGCCGGCGACGG
>JAYVMM010000400.1:0-8879 GCA_043758975.1 Planctomycetota bacterium
GCTCCGCCACCAGCTGGCCTCGGGCAGGTCGCAGCATTCGCCCAGGGTGAGCGCGGAATTGGAGCCGCCCCGCACCAGCATGATGATGGTGGTGAGCACGTAGGTGCCATCCTGGCCGAATTCGCCGCCCTGCCAGCCGGCCATCGCCTCGAGCTCGTTGACCCACGCGTCGTATTCGCCGCGGGCGTTCACGCTGATGAGGTCCCAGGTCCCCATGCGGGCGGTGCGTGCGGCGGCGAGCAGCGCTCCGGCAGCGCGCATCCAACCGGCGTGCGCCCGCGCGCTGTCGGCCTCCCGGCGCAGCTCGTGCAGCGCCTCGGCGAGCTGGGGCCGCAGGGGGGAATCATGCGCCAGGTCGAGCGCCAGCTGGAAGCCGAAGAAGAGGTCGTTCATGTCACGATCCCGAGAATGAGCTGCTGGCGCCGCGCCCCCAGGAGCCGCCGCTGGACGAGGAGGTGAAGCTGTCCCACCAGCTGCCGCCCTGTCCCCGGGAAGGGCCCCACAGGAACTGCTCGATGACCTCGGGGCGCCGGGTCTGGCCGCCATCGAACTGGGAGGCCAGCGACGGGGTCGGCACGTTGACGGTGCGGGGCGAGCTGAGGTAGGCGGCATCGGCATCGTCGCGCGCCGGCACCGTCACTTCGGCGGGGCGGCCCCAGGCGTAATTCTGCCAGAACCAGCGGCGCGCCCGTTCGCCGGCGAGGGGGGTGAGGGGGTCGAGGCTGTCGAGGGCGAGATGGCGCACCTCTATCCCGCTGTCGGCGCAGCTGATGAACAGGCCATTGAGGTCGTCGGCCTCAACCACCGTGCCGCGATGCTGGCGCACATAGAGGATGCGCTCGATGCCCAGGGCGCGGAAGCCCGTGGCATCCGGCAGGCGGGCGCGCGAACGGTTATCGAAGCGGCCAGGTTCATTGCCGTAGGCGCGCAGGCGTTCGCCCTCGAGGATGAAGAGCAGCGGGTCGTTCGAGCGGTAGGCCGAGCGTACCGCCAGCTCCGGTCGCCAGTAGATCAGGGCGCCGAGGGTGTCCGCCGCCGGCACCACCCCGTTTGGATGTGGCAGGTTGTCGATGGTGAGTATGGGGGCGAATGCTCCCGCCATGGCGGCGGCGGCAGCGACGGCCTGCGGGCCGGGCAGGTCGAGGATGACGGCCAGGCCGGACTTGGCAAAGCTCTCGTTGAGCAGCCGCACCAGCTTGGTGCCTTGCTGGTGGGCAGTGCGATCGCTGCTCGCGCAACGCGGCTGCAGCCAACCGCCGGTGGCGTTGCCGCGCGCAGCGAGTTCGCGCGGCACCGAGACCAGGGTGCGCACGTACCACGGCTGCAAGACCGGCACCGGCGCCAGATCGTCGTCGAGGGTGGCCAACGAGCTGAGCCAACCGGTGCTCTGCTTGCAGTCGGTGGCGATGGTGGCGGTGATGACCGGCGTGTGCCGGGTGCTGGTCGTGCAGCTCGGGGCCATGACCAGAGCCACACCCGCCACCACCATGCCGAGGGCGATGGTCGCCCCGATGCGCCCGCTGCCGCCTGGGGCGGCGTCGGGGCGGCGGGTAAAGGCGAAGGCGGAGACCGGACGGCTGGCGAGGTCGAGGCGGAAGCGCACTGCCAGCAGGCTGGGCTGATCGAAGAAGGCATCGACCAGGGCGTCGCCACTCATGCGCCCACCAAGGTCGGACGGGAGAGCGCACCGCTCCCGGTCGGGCCGAGCGAGGTGCGGGTATAGAGGCCGCTCGGCATGCCTCCGACTAGGAATACGCCGGTGTTGACCGTGCGCCCATCGCCATCCAGCTGGGGGGTGAAGGCGCGCTGGACGATCCAGCGCTCGGGCACCGCCTGGGCCAGGCAGGTACGCCAGAGCGCGGCCTCGCAGTGGCGACCGACCAGCACTTCGGCGCCCTCGCAGCCGTAATCGCTCTTCAGCACCCACTGTTCGCGCTCTGCGATCAGCTGCGCCTGCGGCAGCGAGTCGAGGAAGCGCGTTTCCGGAAGATGGCGGCGCACGCTCTCAAGGGTTTCCGCGTTGAACAGTCCGGGCAGTTCCCAGGGCAGCGCTAGGGTGCGCTTGTTCTGCGCGATGGCGGTGCCCCAGGGATTGAGCACCCCGAGCGTGCCCGCCGCCATCGCCGCGGCGATCAGCGCCAGCTCGCGGGCGAGGGGCGCATGCTGCGGCGGCAGCGGCGCCTGCTGCCACAGCCGGCGCTGCTGCGCCCAGCAATCGGTCTTGTAGTGGCGCAGCAGCACATCGCAGGGCTGGCCGAACAGGCCGATCCGGCGACCGCTGCTCGCGTGCAGGTTGAAGGGTGCGCCGCGAACCACGCGGAAGCCCGCCTCGACCAACCAGCGTGTGAGCAAGCGGATGTGGCAGAGATCTTCCGTCACTTCCGTAGGATCGAGGATGCCGACCACCGGCTGGACGGCACCCGCCGGTGCCGCTGCTCGCACCATCGCCAGATAGCGTTCGCGCAGACGGGCGGAGGGGTCGGCGAAGCCCGGGGCGCTGCTGGCGGCGACCCGCCCCAAACCGATGCATTCCGCCAATCCGGTGGGGGTGTCGCAGTTTATCTCGCAGACCTGCGGCTCGCCGCCGGCGGCGACCGCGAAGACATCGGCGCGGGCAAGGGCGAGCCAGCGCGGTGCGTCGAGGCGGGCGATGTCGATCAGGCTGGCGTCCAGGCCGAGCAGGCGCAGCAGGGCATCGTCGCCGGCGACGGCCTGGACCGCCTCATCGAGCATGCGCGCGACCGCGCAGGCGGCATGCGCCAGCTTACCTACGGCGGTCCGTGGCAGGACCACCGGCTCCAGCGACAACCGTTCGCGACCGTCGAGCCAGGGATCATCGATGATGCCGTCTGCGATCAGGGGGTGCCAGCGTTCCATCTCACCAGCCCGCGGACAGGCAAAGGGCGGCGAGCAGGTAGAAGAGCCCTTCGGCGGCGCCGAGCCAGGGATCGCGGCGCGCCGACACCCCGGCATCCATCTCGGCCGGGGACATGCGCAGGATCAGCCGCGCCAGCACCAGCTGGCGCAGGGGATAGAGGATGACGACCCAGGCCAGCGCGGCGGCGAAGCCGGTGAGCGACGATTCCCAGCCGGTGAACTGGCCCTGGATGGCATGCCCGACCACCAGTGCGACGCCGAGATGGAGACCCGCCGCCGCCAGCGCAGCGGCGACATTGCCGTGGGCGATCTCTTCGTGGTCGGCATAGCGGGTGATGGCGCGGTGGCCGGCGCAGACCGCGGTCAAGCTGATCCAGCCGAGCAGGCAGAAGACGCCGGAAACCAGCAGCGAGCCAGCGTCGCAGCCGCCCCAGCTGACGGTGGCGATCACCGCCGCGCCCAGGAGGTGCGCGCTCGCTTGGATCGCCGCCGCCGGATTGACATGGGCTTCGTGCCCGAGATGGCGGCGCGGATAGGCCAAGGAGACCACTAGGTAGCCGACCACCAGCGAGACGATGGCGGCGATGAGGTGGGCGCCGGCGCAGAGCCACGCCTGGTAGGGCACGCTCACTAGGCGCTCAGTGAGGGTCAGCGGGCCTGGCGCCAGCTCACTGATGGCATCGACGTCATGGCGGCAGACCCCGACCATGGTGGCGAGCGCCGACAGGCTCCACAGCGCGGTGTACATGCGCTCCGCCGTCGCCGTATGCGCCTTTTCCTCGGCATCGCTCGCAGCGCCGCCCGGCGCCCCGTGGTGTTCGTTCATCGCCTGCCCTCCTAATCCGGCGCGGCCCATGATTCCGCCCGGTGGGCCGCAGGGAAGCATCACCCAGCGAGCGGGCGGGGACAGCGGCAGCGGGCGCAGGCGCATTCGGCAGCTTGCGCGCGGGTGGGCCGCCGGATCATCATCGCCATGCGACCACCGGCACGTTCCCCGCTCAGCTGCGCCGCGCTGTGCGCCTTGGCCGCCGCTTTGCCCTCATGCGCCGGCGACGCCCGCGACCCGGCGGCGAGCGGCGGCCCGCCGCCGCCTGCCCTGCTGGTGGTGGTCGCTCATCCCGACGATGAATCAGCGCTGGCGGCGACTATCTACCGTCTTGCCGTCGAGCTGCATGGCGCGGTCGACGAACTGGTGATCACCAACGGCGAGGGCGGCTACCGCTATTCCACCCTCGCCGAGCCCTACTACGGCGAGCATCTCACCGACGAGGCGGTCGGGCGCGCGCGTCTGCCGGCCATCCGCGCAGAGGAGCTGCGCCGCGCCACCCGCATCATTGGGGTGCGCGACCTCATCCTGCTGGGGCAGCAGGATTTGCGCTTCACCCGTGATGCAGCCGAGCCGTTGACGCGGATCTGGGATGTGCCCGCCATCGAGCGCGCCCTCGACCATCAGCTCTCTCACCGCCACTACGACGCCGTGGTCGGCCTGCTGCCGACGCCCGAGACCCACGGCCACCACCAGGCGGCGACCATCCTCGCGCTCCGCGCGGTGGGCCGCCTGCCCGCCGCGCAGCGGCCGCTGGTGCTTGGCGTCGATCTCAGCGCCACCCCCGAGCATGCCGCCTATGCCGGCTTGGCGGGCTACCCGGAGACCGGCCCGCTCGCCGATGCGCAGCGCTTCCAATTCGATCGCGAGCACCACTTCGGCCTGCATGATGCCCTCAATTACCAGATCATCGTCAACTGGGAGATCGCCGAGCACAAATCGCAGGGCACCATGCAGCTCGCCATGGGCAAGTACCGCTTTGAGACCTTCCAGCTCTTCGCCCTCTCCGGCCCCGATGCGCCCCAGCGCGCGGGCGCGCTCTTCACCCAGCTTATGCCGTGGGCGGCGCATTGAGCGCCGCAGCGCCACAGACCCTGCCAGGCATCCCCAGGCACCGTGTTTTCTGATCGGGTCACCAGCGTTGGGCAGCGGCGATCGGGGCCCGCCCGCCGCCGCCAGCGCAGGCGTGGGATCAGTCAACGTCCTGGTGCTATACCGGTATAGCAATGTTCCGGCCTCCGGTTGCTGAGCGCCCGGAAGACGGGGCGGCGTGCGCTCGCCGCCCCCGCCGCCGCATCCACCCCCGCTCGAGGCCGCCATGACCAAGCCTGCTCCCCTGCTTCTGCTCGGCGCCCTGCTCGCCGCGCTCCAGCCCGCGCAGGCCGGCGAGGACGGCTACACCTTCGGTGGCGACCAGACCTGGGCCTTCACCTACCCGGCCAATGCCCTGCGCGACGGCGCCCTGCTCGACCTGCGCTACCTCAACGAGAAGGTCGCCGGCGAGCGCGGGGTGGTCACCAGCGCCCCCGACGGCTCCTTCCGCGACGGCGCCGGCAAGCCGCTGCGCTTCTGGGCGATCAACGCCAAGTTCGACTTCGAAAAGCCCGAGGATTTCGACGCCGAGGCGCGCTTCCTCGCCAAGATGGGCGTCAATCTCGCGCGCCTGCACGCCGAGTGCGCACCCAAGGACGACAAGTCGGCGCTCGAGCAGCCGGACATGAAGGTGATCGACCAGATCTGGCGCGCGGTGGCCGCCTTCAAGAAGCAGGGCATCTACTGCGTCGTCTCGCCCTACTGGCGCATGCAGCTGTTCGCCTCCTATGGCATCGACGGCTACAAGGGCGATGGCGAAGGTTGGGGCGTGCAGTTCTTCAACCCCAAGCTGCGGGCCGCCTACAAGGCTTGGGTGAGCAAGCTGTTCGGCGACAAGAATCCCTACACCGGTATCCGCCTGGCCGATGATCCGGCGCTGGCGGTGATCTCGACCCAGAACGAAGACAGCTTGTTCTTCTGGACCTTCCAGGGCATCAAGGACGCGCAGAAGAAGCTGCTCGCCCAGCAGTTCAGCGCCTGGCTGGTCAAGAAGTACGGCAGCCTGGACAAGGCCAAGGAGGCCTGGGGCGGCGACCAAGCCAAGGGCGACGACTTCGCCAATGGCACGGTGGGGCTGCTGATGACCTACGACATCAACCAGGCGCCGGCGGGCAAGGCCAACCGCGCCGCCGATCAGGTCGAATTCATGGCCCGCACCCAGCAGAACTACTACAAGGACATCCACGACCACTTCCGCTCGCTCGGCTGCAAGCAGCTGATCAACGCCAGCAACTGGCAGACCGCGGATGCCATCCGCCTCGGCGATGTCGAGCGCTGGACCTACACCGCCGACGAGGTGATCGCGGTGAACAAGTACTACGGCGGTAAGCACGAGGGCAGCCCCAACGTCGGCTGGCGCATCGATCCGGGCGACACCTTCACCAACGAGACCGGCGTGCGCGACCTGCGCGGCCTGCCCACCAACCTCAAGCAGGTGGTCGGCAGGCCGATGATGATCACCGAATCGACCTGGGTGAACCCCAACCGCTACCAGGCGGAGGGGCCGTTCCTGATGGCCGCCTACCAGGCGCTCACCGGGGTGGAATGCTTCTTCTGGTTCGCGCAGACCAGCCCCCAGTACGATGAGAACTTCGCTCTCGGCTTCCCCTTCCTCAACATCCAGGGCCAGCATCCGCCGTTCAAGTGGAGCTGCTCGATCCCGGCGCTGATGGGCGCTTTCCCGGCCAATGCCCTGGCCTTCCGCCTCGGCTACGTCGCCAAGGGCAAACCGGTGGTGCACGAGGAGCGCTCGCTCACCAGCATGTTCCGCCGCGAATACCCGATCATCGCCGAGGCGCCGGAATTCGACCCCAACCGCCGCGAGGGCGGCGAGAGCCAGGCCGAGGCGGAGAAGAACCACCTCACCGGCGGCGCCAATCCGCTCGCCTTCTTCGTCGGGCCGGTCGAGGTCGTTTACGGCGGTGATCCGGCCAAGACCAAGGTCGAGGATCTCGGCAAGTACATCGACGAAGGCAAGAAGACCATCACCAGCATCACCGGCGAGGTCCACCTCGATTACGGCAAGGGTGTGTGCACGGTCGACACCGCCAAGAGCAAGGGGGTGTGTGGTTTCCTCAAGGATGCCGGCGGCAGCTTCACCCTCACCGACGCCACCATCACCAGCGCCAACCGCTACGCGACCATCAACCTGGTGGCGCTCGACGATCAGCCGCTGAAGACCTCGGCCAAGGTGCTGATCCAGGTCGGCACCATCGCGCGCGCGACCGAATGGGAAACCAAGGAGCTTGGCGGCGGCAAGGAGCAGATCGTCAATGTCGGCCACCGGCCTTGGCAGGTGGTGAAGGCTGAAGTCACCGTCGCCCTCGCCAATGGCTCGCTGACCAAGGCGACCGCGCTCGATGCCGCCGGCTTCGCCAGCGACAAGGCGCTCGAGCTCAAGCATGAAGGGGGCAAGGTGGTGGTGATTCTGCCGCCGGATGCCCTCTACGTGGTGCTCAGCCGCTGAGCGGCGGGCGGCAACGCGCCATGGGCACTGAGCGCAACGGTGGGCGTGCGGTCACCCTGCGCCAGGTCGCCGAGCGCGCCGGGGTGAGCAAATCCACCGCCGCCATCGTGCTGAGCGGGCGCGCCGTCGCGTGCCGGATCAGCGCGCCCTGCGCCGAGCGCGTGCGCGCCGCCGCCCAGCTGCTCGGCTACCAGGGCAACTACCATGCCCGCACGCTCTCCACTGGGCGCGCAGCGACCCTCGGCCTGACCGTGGGCGAGGGTGGCCACCGCGGGGTGGCGAGTTCCTTCTGGGGTGCGATCGCCGACGGTGTCGCGGCGGCGGCGCGCGGTCGTGGCTATGACCTGCTGCTGCTCGGCGGCAGCGGCGGCGACGCCGCCATCGCGCATGCCGCCAGCCGCCTCGAGACCCGGCGCGTCGACGCCCTGATCGTGCTGCGTCAGCTCTTCTACCGCCTGCCGGACGAGCTGCTGAACACCCGCCGACCGGTGGTGACCATTGGCGGGCAGCAGGGGGAGGGCTTCCCCGACGTCCGCCTCGACGCCGCGCCCGGCATCGCCGCCGCCGTCTCCCACCTCGCCGGGCTCGGCCACCGCGTTGCGCTGTGGCTGGCGCACGAGCGCGACGGCGAGGTGGTGCTGCCGGAGCGCCGCGCGGCCTTCCTCGCCGCCGCGCGCCGCCACCGCATGGCGGTGCGGGAGACCGCCATCCCCGCCTTCGACAGCCAGGGCATGAGCTTGGAGCAGGTGGTCGCACGCTACCAGGTTCAGCTGCGCGCACTGGCGCTGCCTAAGGGCGTCACCGCGGTGTTCTGCTACAACGATCTGATGGCGCTCGCGGCTCAGGGCGTGCTGCGGGAGCGCGGGCTGGGTCTGCCGGATGCGCTTGCGCTCATCGGCTTCGATGACCTGCATGCCGAGCTGGCGGCGCCGCCGCTCTCCACCATCAGCCATGGTCTGCACGAACTCGGCGCCGCTGCGGTCGCGCTCGCGGTTGACCTGGCGGAGGGTGGGCGACCGCCGCCGCTGACCCTGGTGCCGGCGCGCTTCGTGGCGCGCGCGAGCACGGTGACGCCACCGGGCGGGCAACGGGTGCCGGTGGTCAGCGGCGGGTGACCCCCGGAGATCAGCGCCCCGGGGCGCCGGACCATTCCCGGGGCGACTATTCAACCACCTGCAGGTCAAAGGGTTGAGAATTCGCATCGCGGCCTGCACGGCGATTTCGGAAGGCCTTGCCGGGAGCCGCTCCTTGCTGACTGGAGAGGAAGGCTTACGAAAGCGAGCATGGGTACCAAAGTACCGGCAGCGGCCCGCGGTGGTGGACGGCGATTGACGGCGGGTGTGGTGCGGAGCGCCGCGCCGCGGGGGGGGGCACGGTGCTGCGCCTCGCCGATGTACACATCGACCTGGCACGCGCGCGCGCGACCCGCGCTGGACGTCCGCTCGCCCTCACCTCGCGTGATCTCGCCCTGCTCGCGCTGCTGGTGCGCCAGGCTGGAGCGGTGCTGAGCCGCCAGCGCCTGGCGCGCGCGATCTGGCGGCGCGACCATGATGGGCGGAGCAATTTCGTCGAGGTCGCGATGTGGCGGCTGCGTGGCAAGCTCGATGCGCAGCACGC
>JAYVMM010000401.1:0-4994 GCA_043758975.1 Planctomycetota bacterium
GCTTTCGACCACGACCGCATCAAGGACGAGAGGACGACATGACCGACAGCGTGCAGATCAGCCAAGTCTCCGGACGCGCCATCCCGGTGGGCGGCAACGACATCGACACCGACCGCATCATCCCAGCGCGCTACCTGCGCTGCGTGACCTTCGACGGCCTCGGCGAGCACGCCTTCGAGGACGACCGCCGCCAGCTCACCGCCCAAGGCAAGCGCCACAGCTTCGATGATGCGCGCTTCGCCGGCGCCAAGGTGCTGGTGGTGGGCGGCAACTTCGGCTGCGGCTCCTCGCGCGAGCATGCGCCGCAGGCGCTCGCCAAGTGGGGTATCGCCGCCATCGTCGGGGTGAGCTTCAGCGAGATCTTCAACGGCAACTGCGTGGCCATGGGCCTGCCCTGCGTGCGCGTCTCGGTGGTCGACAGCGAGGCCATCCAGTCCGCCGTCACCGCCGATCCCACCCTGGTGCTGACCGTCGACCTCACCGCCAACGAGGTGCGCGCCGGCGCCCGCAGCTGGAGGACGAACATGGGCCCCGGCCACCGCCAGCAGTTCCTGACCGGCCAATGGGATGCCACGTCCGAGCTGGTCGCCGGCCTGGCCCAGGTGCGCGCCACCGCCAATAAGTTGCCCTACACCAGCGCCTTCGCCTAGGCCGGGAGTAGGGAGCCGGGAGCCGGGAGCGGCTCGCCGGGCCGGCGAGAAGGCCGAACCTGCCCGCTCGCCGCGCGCTCACCCGGTCGGTGCATCCTTCCAGCGTCCAGCCTCGCGGATCAGTCCGATCAGCTCCGCGCGCGCGCCGGCAAAGGGGATGCCGGTACGCACCTTCTCCTTGCCGCGGTAGAGGTCGATCTTGCCCGGCCCCGAGCCGACGAAGCCGAAGTCGGCGTCGGCCATCTCGCCGGGGCCGTTGACGATGCAGCCCATGATGGCGATGGTCACCCCGTCGAGGTGGCTGGTCGCCTCCTTGATGTGGGCGGTGACCTCCATGAGGTCAAAGAGGGTGCGCCCGCAGCTCGGGCAGGCGACGTAGTCGGCGCGCGTGACGCGCGCCTTGACCGCCTGCAGCACGGTGAAGCTCTGGGCGCGCACGTCGGCGGCGGCAGGCAGGTAGAGCGCATCGCCGATGCCGTCGATGAGCAGGCTGCCGCAGATTGAACTGAGCGCCAGTTCGTCGCCCTGGAAGGGCAGGCTGATGCAGATCGGCGGCGTGCGCCCGCTGCCGACCTGGCGCGCTTCGGCGGCGGCGAACTGTTCGTCGATCACCGCCGCGAGCAGGCGGTAGGCGCGCACCTCGCCGATCAGGCCGGGCTCAGCGATGCCGACCAGGACGCCTGCGGGCAGGCGCGGCAGGGTCGCGCGCAGCGCCTGCACCGGGTCCTGGTCGCCCAGGCGCAGCAGCACTAGGCTGCCGGGGGCGATGGCGGGCGGGGTGCAGCCGGCCTTGAGGTGGACCAGGGGGAGCAGGCCGGGTGCAGGAACTCGCACCGAGGCCTGGCCGCCAGCTGCGCTGACCGCGTCGGCCGCGCCGATCGCGCCGATCGCGGGCGTGCGGCAGCCATCGGCGCCCGGGATGCTGTGTGCCTGCGCGAACCACAGCTGCTGGTCATCGACCTCGGCGTCGGCCGCCGGCTGGTGCGGTGGTGGTGGCGGGGCGCCGCGCGCGACCAGCACGCGCGGCAGCAGGCCGCCGCCGCAGGGCAAGCCGGCGCCGATGCGCACGATATCGCTGACCCGGCGCTGGAAGCGGTAGGGGTCGAGGCGCTCCAGTGGCGCGTCGGCGGGAGCAGTGAGCGCGCGCCGGTGGTCGAAGCGGCGGGCGAGCGCCTGGGCCACCGGCACTTCGGCCTCGGGCGGCTCGGTGAGCGAGACGCGGATGGTGTCGCCGATGCCGTCCTCGAGCAGGGCGCCGATGCCGGCGGCGCCCTTGGCGCGGCCATCCTCGCCCTCGCCGGCTTCGGTCACCCCGAGATGCAGCGGGTATTCCTCGCCGTGCCCGGCAAGGCGGGCGCAGAGCAGGCGGTAGGCCTGGACCATGACCTTGGGGTTGGACGACTTCATCGAGATGATGAGGTCGCGGAATCCCTCGCCCTCGGCGATGGCGACGAACTCCATCGCCGACTCGACCATGCCGCGCGGGCTGTCGCCAAAGCGGTTCATGATGCGGTCGGAGAGCGAACCGTGGTTGGTGCCAATGCGCAGCGCCCGCCCGAGCTCCTTGGCCCGTCGTACCAAGGGCAGGAAGCGTTCGGCCACCCGCGCGAGCTCATCCTGGTAGTCGGCGTCGCTGTACTCTTTGACCGCGAAACGCTTCTTGTCGGCGAAGTTGCCGGGGTTGATGCGCACCTTCTCGACGTGCTCGACCGCTTCCATGGCGGCGGCGGGCATGAAATGGATGTCGGCCACCAGCGGCACCGCCGCAAAGCCGGCGGCGCTCAGGCCGGCGCGAATGCCGCGCAGCGCCTGCGCGTCTTTCACCCCCGGCGCGGTGACGCGGATGATCTGGCAACCGGCCTCGGCGAGGCGGATACACTGCGCCACGGTGGCGGGGACGTCCTGGGTCGGGGTGGTGCACATGCTCTGCACCACGAGCGGCGCTGGCGCGCCGTCGACCAGGCCGCCCACCTGCACCGCGCCCACCCGCACCGCGCGGCTGAGGCGCCGGGTGAAGGCCAGGCGGTCGGCGACGTAGGAGGTGCGCAGGTCGCTGCGGTCATCGATCATGCGCGCAAGCCTAGGCTGCGGGCTCCCCAGCCAAGCGGCGACCCGCCTGCCCCGTACGGCGATGCCGGGGTGGACGGCTGCGGATTCAGCTGATGCCGGTCTCCTGTCGCTCGCGCTGCTTACGCGAGATGCTCTGCAACAGGCGGCGCTCATGGTCGGTGAGCGCGGTCAGGCCATGCTCGGTGACCTTGACCAGGAGGACGTCGAGGGTCTCCTGCTCGATCTGCTCGGCGCGATCGCGCGCGAGCTCGGCGCGCAGCCGGCGGCGCGCCTTCCACTGCGCGAACCAGGAGCGCGGGCGGCGGCTCTCGACGGTCTCGTACTCGACTTGGAGCACCGGATCGAAGCCGAGGCGCACCGAACGGTGCTCCTGGATGGTGACGATCAGGCACACGATGCCGAAGACCAGGCACACCAGACTCGTCGTCCACACCGCGTCGGCGATGAGGAGAATCGAGCAGGCGTAGCTCAGCCACACCGTCCAGCGCACGGCCCGCACCAGGCCGAACAGCGGCCACAGCGCCGCCCGCCACAGGCGCGCGCCATCGAAGACCGCGCAGGCGAGCAGATTGAGGAAGAACAGCGAGCCGTTCCAGAGCGCGGAGTAGACCAGCAGGTTGTAGGTCAGCGGCGCGGAGGGATCGCCGCTTAGGATATGCCAGAAGCTGATCTGCTCGGGATGGGAGCTGACGAAGGGCAGCGCGAAGGCGCACCCCAGCATCAGGATCAGACTGACTACCGGACCGGCGGCGGCGACCGCGCCCTGCTTGGCGGGGGTGAGCGGGATGGACATCGAGGTCTGGTCGTTGCACAGGTTGAGCACCGTGCGGTCGGCGCTGCCGCCGACCAGGCGCGCCATGCCGACGTGGGCCATCGCATGCAGGTAGGTGACGAGCGGCGGGATGATCAGCGCGGCGGGCACCATCCACCACAGCCCGCTCTGCATGAAGTTCACCAGGTTGAAAAGCATCATCACCAGCAGAAACCAGCCGATGCGCACCTCAAGCGTACGCGTACGCCAGAGCCGCAGCGACCAGCACATGAAGGATTGGTTTTCCATGGCGACGTCCCCCATTCCTATCGCCGGATCACTACCAGGAAAGGATAACGTATGCCGGGCTTGATCGGCGGCAGGCGTAGATCCGGGGAGCGCAACCAGTCCTCAAGCGCGAGGTCGAGTTCCTGGTCGCCGCTGGAGTTGAGCAGGTGGGCATGCACCGTGCCCGCCGCCGCGAGCTCGACCTCGATGATCAGGTGCGGTTCGCGCACGCGTGCGCGCAGGGAGCGCAAGCGCCCGCGCAGCTGGAGATTGAGCAGATCCTCGAGGAACTCCTGGGTGGTGCGCAGGAGCTTCTCCTCGCGGCTGAGCTCCTGGTTGGTGGTGACGTGCGCGCGCAGCTGGTCGACGAAATCACCAGGGCGCGCCTGCAGGGCGGGGGGACGCACCGCGCCGGCATCGTAGCCGTGCGCACCCACCCCGGTGTGCACGCCCGGGCGTTCGCTGTTGGCGGGGGTGATCAGGGGGGTGAGGTCTGGAGCGGCGGCGGTGGGCAGCTTGCCGCCTTGGCCCGGCAGCGGCGGCGGCGCGGGCACGGTGAGCGGGGCGAGCACCAGGCGCCTGGCCTCAGCCGGGGAGTGGATCGGCGCAGGCTGCTTCGTCGCCACCAGGTCCGCCCGGGGTGGCGGCGATGACGGAGGGGTGGTCGAGCACCCGCGCGGGAAGAAGGCGAGCGCCACCAGGCTGGCGTGCAGCACGGTGGACAGCATGGCCGAACGGCGGGTGATGGGGTCCATGGCGAGGGCTCGCGCGGTGCTCGCCCTCCAGGGTGGGCGTGCGCCGGGCGCGGTCCAGCGCCGACCCTGCGGACGACGGCTCGATCGCCTCAGCGCGGCGGCGCCGCGCCGGCGTCATCGCCAGCCAGCGCGCGCAGGCCCGGCTCCAGCCCGAGGACGTCGATGCGGTGCAGCAGGGCGATGACCTCCTGCTGGGTGGAAGCGTCCGCTGCCACCAGCAGGGCGCGCAGCGGCGGCAGGTAGACCAGGTCGGCGCCCGGCATCTCCCACCAGCCACTGGCCTGGCCGCTGAGGCGCTTGAGGCTGGCTGCGATGAGCTCGCCATTGACGTCGGTTACGGCGAGATGGGCGATCGGCAGCAGGGCGATCAGGCGGCGCTGGCCGGGATGCTGGCGCTCCCTGGGCGCGGGCGCTCCGGCGCGTTCCAGGCAGAGCACGCCATGCAGGAAGCGCGCGCTGATGCCGTACTGGCGCAGCGCT
>JAYVMM010000402.1:0-2848 GCA_043758975.1 Planctomycetota bacterium
GCCATCCTCTCCGCCGAACTGCATACCGGGGTGTGGCTGCAGGCGGTGCTGCCCTACTCCGGCAACACCGGCTTCTGGTGGTGGCTGTGGGCGGATGCCGCCGGGCGCTGGAGCGACTACGCGCCGATCGCCGCCTTCGTCGCCGGCGAAGACCGCCGCGGACTCGAATTCCGCCCCTACCGCCCGCCGGTATTCGCCGACCGCCAGCATACCGCGGCGGTGATCGGCATGAAGTGCGAGACCGAGCACCGCTACTACGCCGGCCTGCCCGGGCTATCGCACGACCTCACGCTCACCAGCCAGGAGGACGCCGGCGTCGCCAGCATCGGCACCGACCAGGCCGAGAGCGCGTGGCACATCGAGCGCTGGGACTGCGCCAAGGGCGTGGTGGCGGCGGTCTTCGACCTCACTGCAGACGCCCATGGTGTGGTCAAGCTGCCGCTGGGCGTACTCAACCCGGACGCCGCCTTTAAGATGCGCCGCACCGCCGGCAGCGCGCACTAGCATCGGCGCGGTGCACCAGGGGCGACGCGCAGGCATCCGCTCCATCGATTGTAAAGAGGGAGCGCGCGGGTAGGAAAGCGCTTCCATGGCGACAGATCCCACCATCTACGACATCGCCAAGCATGCCGGGGTGGGCATCGCCACGGTCAGCCGGGTGCTCAACGGCAGCGAGCGGGTCAGCCCGCACACCCGCACCGTGGTGCAGCGGTCGATGTCCGAGCTCGGCTTCCGCCCCAACCGCGCCGCCCGCCGCCTGGCGGTGCGCGGTCCGAACCGTCCGCGCGTCGCTGCGCTGATGCCGCTGTTCAGCGCCAACTTCTACTTCGCGGTCTCCGAGCCGCTCTCCAAGGGCCTGGCCGAGGCCGACATCGACTTGGTGCTCTACAACATCCAGAACCGCGACGACAAGAACCGCGTGCTCGACCGCCTGGTGCGCGAACACTCCTGCGAGGGCCTGGTGCTGTGCAGCATGGGCATCGGGCCGGAGCGCGTCGCCCAGTTCCGCAATCAGGCGGTGCCGATGGTCAGCCTCGACTTCCCCATCCCCGGCCTGCCCTCGGTGACGGTCGACAACGCCGACGGCGCCGCCCAGGCCACCCGCCAGCTGCAAGCTACCGGCGCCGAGCGCCTGGGCCTGATCTCCGGCCCGCGCGCGGCGCTCGCCTTCCGCCAGCGCGAGGAGGGCTTCGCCGCGGTCGCCTCCAGCGCGGCGCCGGTGGTGCACGCCGCGGCGGTGACCATCGAGGCCGGGCGTGCCGCCGCTGCCGTACTCTTCGACCAGCATCCCGGCATCGACGGCATCGTCACCGTCAACGACCTGCTCGCGGTGGGAGCGCTCAGCGAGGCGCGTGCACGCTCGCTCCAGGTGCCCGACCAGCTGCAGATCATCGGCTTCGACGACCAGCCGCTGATGGAGGTCATCGGCATGTCGACGGTGCGCCAGCCGATGGGCGAGTTCGGCAGCTGGGCGGCGCAGGCCATCACCACCCTGCTCGCGCGCCCGGCGGTCGGAGCCGCTGGGCCGGCGAGCGTGGCGGCGGTCGAGCTGCCGCTGTCTTTGGTGCTGCGTTCGACCACCCGCCCGGCAGCCGGGGGCCGCCGCGCCGGCTCCCGCACGGCGCCGGGGTGATCGCCTCCGCAGGGTCGCCGTCCATCACCGTTGACCGCTGCACGGATGCGGGATGATCGCGCTGGCGGCGCGGATATGCGCGTCCGCGCTGTCCCTCAGAACCGCGGGAACGCCGATGCGAACCACTCTGCTCTGCGCCCTGCTGCTGCTCCTGCTGCCGACGGTCGCGCTGCTGCAGGGCATCGAGAGCTTGCCCGCCGGCTTCCGCGGCGCCCACTGGGGCGATCCCCTCAGTGCCATCACCATCAGTGCGCCCGACCAGCTCGGCGAGCGCACGCCCGACGCCCTCAGCGGTCGCTGCCAGCTCGCCGGACGGGATTTCCGCTTTGTCTACAGTGCTCAGGAGGGCAAGCTCGCCCGCGGCGCCTACCTGCACGACCAGCGCCATGTCGACTCCAACACCGACGTGGCGATCTTCGACGCGCTCAAGGCCGAGCTGAGCGAGAAATACGGCGCCCCGAAGAGTGACCAGGAGCTGTGGAGCAATGCCTTGTTCAAGGGCGAGCGCAGCAAGCTCGGCACCGCGCTTGCCATCGCGGCGGTGGTGCTGCGCGCGCAGTGGGACGATGGCACCAACTACATCCGCCTGCAGGCCCAGGGTAAGGACATCGACATTACGGTGTCGGTGACTTACGGTCAGCTCAAGGATCTCCCCGCCGAGGCGGCCGCATCCGGCACCCGCAGCGACGGCCAGAAATTGTAAGAAGGCAGAACCGCAGGCTCTTCCGCGTGCCGCCGCGCGCGTGCTGATGGCAGCTCAGCGGTCCTGGCGCGAGGTGCGCGAGTCGGTGGCTGATGGCAGTCAGGGGACAATGGGAGAAGCGGGCTAGGCCGACGGCGTCGGCAGCGGTGTCGTTGGTCCACCAAGCCTGGTTCCCGGACTGCCCCGACGCCAGGCCAGCCACACCACCGGGTCGTGCCAGCCCTTGCCGCCGAAGAGGTCGTTCCAGGCCGGTGCGACCTGGCTTTTAGCGGGGAGGCTAGCGTAGACCTTGCCCTCCTGGGTGATGGCGAATATGCGCCGACCGTAGCTGCTGTTGGTCGGCCAGGCGTAGGCGACGAACGCCTGCGACGGCCGCTCACCGTCCTTGGCGTTGGCGATCGCATGGTCGTGCTCAGCGCTCAAGGCGCTCCCGGCGCCGTCGGGGAGATAGACCGCGAACTGGTAATGGTTGACGATCGGGGAGGCGGCATTCCAGCTTGGTGGCAGCAGCT
>JAYVMM010000403.1:0-4801 GCA_043758975.1 Planctomycetota bacterium
CGACGCACGACGCCCCGCACTGAAGGCGCGGCGCTCCCGGCTCCACCAGGCGCCGCCTACGGGCAGCGCCGCTGCCATGCCGAAAGGACAGCGTACGCCGGCTATGGATGCACCCTTTGCCGCTGCTGAACCGGACGCACCCGCGGCGCTTGCCGCGGCGCGCGCGCGCGCTTCGGTGGCGTCGTGGCTGGGCGTGCTGCTGGTGATGCTGTTCACCCTCAACACCATCGGCGGCTGGGTGCGGCTGTCGGGGTCCGGCGTCGCCATCCCGCAATGGCCGGTGGTCAACGGCAGCCTGCTGCCGCCGCTGAGCGAGGAGGGCTGGCTGGCAGTCAAGTCGGCCTACTTCGCCGACCAGGCGCGACTGCGCGAGCGCGTCCAGCGCGGTGAGCTCAGTGCCCCCAATCTCGGGCGGGCGCCGCACGATCTCAGCGAGTTCAAGGTGATGTTCCTCACCGAGTGGGCGCACCGCCTGTTCTCGGCCCTGGTCGGGGTGATGGCCGCCGGCTGCCTGACCATCGTCCTGGGCCGCTCTGACCTGCGCCGGCTGGTCGGAGCGCCGATGTGTGCGGCGGGGGTGCTGATCCTGCTCCAGGCTGCGCTCGGCGGGCTGATCATTTCCGAGGGCACGGGCACCCACTGGCTGTTCCTCCATCAGGGCAATGCGGCGGCGATCATGGGCCTGATCCTGCTTTCGGCCCTGCGCCTGCTGCACGCCGGCGAGCCGGCGCTGCCGGAGGGCGAGCGCCGCCGCCGCCGCCTGCTCATCGCGGTGGGCGGCGCGACCGTGGCTCTGGCCTGGCTGCAGCTGGTGGCCGGTGGTCTGGTCGCCGGCAGCCGCAACGGCGCGGCCTTCCGCGAATGGCCGCTCGACGCCGCCGGACGGCTGTGGATCGCCGGCCACGGGGTGGCGTGGAACCTGATTGATAACGCCTGGCTGCATCAGTGGCTGCACCAGTGGCTGGCCTGGACCCTGGTGGGCGCGCTCGGCGCTTTGGTGGCGATCTCCTGGCGGATGGAGATGCCGCTGCGCTATCGCCTGGCGCTGCGCGTCGCCGTCACCTTCCTCGGCGTGCAGGCGCTGCTCGGGGTGGCCAACGTCTACAGCGGTATGACTCCGATAGTGTCCCTGGCCCACCAGTTCATGGGCATGTGCCTGGTGATGAGCCTGGTGCTGGCGTGGTTCGATGTCCGCCACGAGGGCCGCATCGCGGCGTCCGCACCGCGCGCCGCCACCGCGGTGCCGCCGGATGCGCGCGGGACCGCAGCGGAGATGCGATGAGCGCTCCCGCTGCAGCTGCGCTCGTGCGCGACCCGCTGGCGGCGGAGGCGGCAGCCGCTTTGCCGGTGGTGGCTGGCAGCACCTTTTCCCGTCTGCGCACGGTGCTGGTCGACCTGCTGGTGTTGACCAAATACCGCATCACCCTGGTTGCGCTGTTCACCGGCTACGCGGCGATCGCGGTCGAGGGCCACTACGCGCTCGATTGGGCAGCGGTGTGGCCGTGCCTGGTGGCGCTGTTCTCTATCGGCGGCTCGGCCAACACCCTCAACCAGCTGTTCGAGGCGCGCAAGGATGCGCTGATGAACCGCACCAAGGCGCGCCGCCCGATGCCCACCGGGCGCATCAGCGTGGCCCAGGCGTGGAGCTTCGCGGCGCTGCAGTTCGCCACCGCCGAGGCCATCCTGCTGGTGATCTACCACAGCCCGCTCGCAGCCCTGCTCGCGCTTACCACCCTGCTCTACTACAGCGTCTTCTACACCCTCTACCTCAAGCCGCGCCACTACCTCAACATCGTCATCGGCGGGGTGCCGGGGGCGATGGGGCCGCTGATCGCCTGGGCGGCGCTGACCGGCACGCTCTCCGCCGCGCCGTTGGCGATGTTCGCGCTGATCTTCCTGTGGACGCCGCCGCACGTGTGGGCGCTGGCGATCAAGCTCAAGGACGACTACGCGCGCGCCGGCATCCCCATGCTGCCGGTGGTCAAGGGCGTCGACGAGACCACGCGCCAGATCTTCATCTACACCGTGGTGATGGTGCTCGCCACCCTGCTGCTGCCGCTGCTGCCGCTGTTGCCGGCGGCGGCCTCGGTGTTCTGCGCCGGCTCCACCTACTTCGCACTCGCGGTGGTGCTCGGCGCGGTGTTCCTGCTCTGGACCTTGGTACTGTGGAAGCGCCGTCCGCTGCTGCCGACCATGCCGTTGTTCCGCTTCTCCATCGTCTATATCGCCGCGCTCTTCGTCGGCATGGTGGTCGATGCCATTGCGAAAGGGGGGCGCTCGTGAGCGCGCCGAACGAGTTCGGAGCGACTCCGCGCGCGCGCGCGCGCATGGTCCTGCTCGCCATCCTGCTGGGGATGGTCGCGGTGGCGATGGCCTACCTGGCGCTGGCCAAGTTCCCCGAGCTCTATGGGATGTTCTGCCGCGCCATCGGGGTGGAGGTGAACCCCCAAGGCGCGCGCACCGCGGTGGCCTCCGGTCAGCACAGCGGGCGCTTCATCGACATCATCTTCGAAGGCGTGGCGATGGACGGCCTGCCGGTGCACTTCTACCCCGACCATCCCGAGCTCCGCCTCGAGCTCGGCACCGACGCCACCAACGTCTATCATTTCAAGAACGTCTCCAACCACACGGTGTCGTTCCGCCCGATCCATCAGATCAGCCCGGCGGCGGCAGCGCGACCGGAGGCGTTCGCGCTGCGGGTCTGCTTCTGCTTCGCCAACCAGACCATCCCCGCCGGCGAGACCCGCGACTTCCCCGTCACCTTCACCTTCACCCCGGCGCTCAATGAGCGGATCAATACCGTGACCGTGCGCTACAGCCTGTTCGCAATCGACGAGAACGCGCCGCTCACCGAGGATCAGAAGGCGATCCAGGAGCGCCTGCTGCCGCCAGGCGCCATCGTCTCGCCCGGGGCGGCGACCGCACCTGGCGGCAGCGCGCGCCCGGCAGGGGGGGGGAAGTGAGCGCCGTCCCCGAGCCGCGGCTCGATCCAGAGATCGCGCGCCGGGCCAACCGCCTGGGGCTCTACCTGGGCGCGGCCTGCCTTGCCCTCACCGGCGCCTTCATCATCATCTTCATGGTCAACGGCTTGCCCAAGGACCCGGCGGCCTACCGCCGCCTGCTCAACCAGCAGGAGGCCCAGCGCGAGCTGGGCGCCGCCGGCGCGCCGGGCGCGGCGGGGCAGAAGCCGGTGGACCAGAAGCCGGTGGACCAGAAGCCGGTGGACCAGCATCCCGCCGACCAGCATTGAGGACCTCCTGATGAGCGACCACGCCACCCTTGCTACCGCAGCCCCCGAGGCCGCACATGCCCTCGCCGAGGCCCATGATGATCCCATGAGCCATGTGCCGCCGGGCAGCATTTGGCCGCTGCTCGCCACCGCCTCGCTGACCATCGTGCCCTTCGGGGTGGTTTCGGTGCTCGGCTGCTTCAACGCCACGCCGTGGATGCTGGTCGGGCCGTTCGTCAACCCGACCTTCGGCAAATTCGCCCTCATCGCCGGCGGGCTCGGCTTCGTCTTCTTCCTGATGTGCTGGTGCAACCAGATCATCCGCGAGAAGCTCATCAGTCACGACGTCATCGCCCAGCAGAAGGACCTCCAGCTCTTCATCCTGCTCTTCCTGTGCGGCGAGTTGATGGCCTTCAGCGCGGTGTTCGGCTACTTCTACCACCAGCGCCTGTACATGGAGGGCTTCGGGCCGGCGGAGGGCATGGAATTCGGCGGTCCGACCGTCGCTTACGCCACCTTCATCCTGCTGTTCTCCTCGGTGACCTGCGAATTCGCCCACCACATGCTGCAGGCGCACAAGGTGGGCATGGCCAAGATCCTCTTCGCCTCCACCATCCTGCTCGGCGTCGCCTTCCTCGGCTTCCAGGGCTACGAATGGGGCCTGCTCATCCAGCATGGCTTCACCCCGGTCGGCGGTTCGCTCACCGATAGCTCAGCGGCCTCCTTCGCATCGTGCTTTTACGTCGGCACCGGCTTCCACGGCCTGCACGTGGCGATCGGCTTGGTCATGCTCTTCATGGTGCTGATGCGCCTGGAGTTCGGCCATTTCGCCGGCAAGCGCCACTTCTCGGTGATGGCGGCGTCGTGGTACTGGCACTTCGTCGACATCGTGTGGGTGCTGCTCTTCATTACCGTTTACGTGGTGAGATGAGCGCGGCGGCGGGCGCTAGCGCCGGCCCCGCCGGGGCGAGCGGGCGCACCAGCCTGGTGGTGATCTTTCTGGTGCTGTTCGTCGACCTGGTCGGCTTCAGCATCGTCTTCCCGCTCTACCGCGACATGCTGAGCTACTACAGCGTCCACGACCAGGGCCTGCTGCACTGGGCGATGGCGCTGGTCGACCGCTTGGTGCCGGGCACCGATCCGGATCAGCGCGCTGCGCTGTTCGGCGGCTTGATCGGCGCCGCCTACTCCAGCCTGCAATTCATTTCGGCGCCCTACTGGGGGCGGTTGTCAGACCGCATCGGGCGCCGCCCGGTGCTGCTGATGTCGATCGCCGGCAACACCCTCGCCTACCTGGTGTGGATCTTCGCTGGCGACTTCACCACCCTGCTGGTGTCGCGCCTGCTCGCCGGGCTGATGACCGGCAACGTCGCCACTGCCAACGCTGCGGTCGCCGACATCACCACCCCGCAGACGCGCGCGCGCGGCATGGGCATGATCGGCATGGCCTTCGGCCTCGGCTTCATCCTCGGGCCCGCGATCGGCGGCCTCAGCACCCAGCTGCCCCGGCTCGGCGATATCGCGTCCCTGGCGGCCTGGGGCGCCAACCCGTTCTCGAGCGCGGCGGCGATC
>JAYVMM010000404.1:0-5454 GCA_043758975.1 Planctomycetota bacterium
ACGAGCGCCTCCTCGAACTCGCCGAGACCGACGAGGACCCAGCCCATCGATGAGAGGGTCTGCGCCTCGAGGCGCCGCGCGCCGACAGCGCGCGCGCCCGCGCCCGCTGACCGCCTCCTTTCCCCTTCCTCCCCCATTCAGCGGCCAGGAGGCCGCCCATGCTCAAGCACTTCATCAGCCTCGCCGACCTCTCCGCTGCGGAATTCGCCGATCTGCTCAAGGTCGCCATCTACCTCAAACGCCGGCGTGCGCAGGGCATCAGCGAGAACGCCCTCAGCGGCAAGACCCTCGCCCTGCTCTTCGAGAAGCCCAGCCTGCGCACCCGCCTGTCGTTCGAGGTGGCGATGTCCGAGCTCGGAGGGCGCTCGATCTACGTGCGCGGCGAGGAGGTCGGCATGGGGGTGCGCGAGCCGGTGCGCGATGTCGCGCGCGTGCTCAGCCGCTACGTCCAGGGCATCATGGCGCGGGTGTACAAGCATGAGACCGTGAGCGACCTCGCCCGCCATGGCCATGTCCCGGTGATCAACGGGCTTTCCGACGAGGGACATCCCTGCCAGGCGCTCGCCGACCTGCTCACCATCCAGGAGCACTTCGGCACCGTGAGCGGATTGCGCGTGGTCTTCGTCGGCGACGCCAACAACGTCTGCCGCAGCCTGGCGCGCGCCTGCATGCTCGCCGGCTCCCAGCTGGTGCTCGCCTGCCCGGCGCAGTACTCCTTCTCCAAGGCTGACATCGCCGCCTTCGGGCCGGCGTGGGGCAGCCAGGTGATCCAACTGCACGATCCGCAGGCCGCGGTGGCGGGCGCGCACGTGCTCTATTCCGATGTCTGGACCAGCATGGGCCAGGAGGCCGAGCGCGAGGAGCGCCTGCGCGCCTTCCAGGGCTACCAGATCAATGAGGCGCTGATTGCGCGCGCGCGCGGCGATGCCCGCATTATGCACTGCCTGCCCGCGCACCGCGAGGAGGAGATCACCGACGCCGCCTTCGAGCATCCGCGGGCCATCGTCTTCGACCAGGCCGAGAACCGCGTCCATGCCCAGAAGGCGGTGCTGCGCCTGCTGATGGCCAATGACGCCGAGGCGGTGCTCGCCGCGGCGCGCGCCTGAGCGCAGCGGCGCGCCGCCTACGCCCCACTTCCCGCCCCCGCTATCGGCGCCAACCGCGTCGGAGCATTCCGTCGTCGTCCACCCGCACCTTGCGAGAGCCGCCATGCCGCTAAGACCAGTGACCTTCCACCGCAGTTTCGTCAAGCATCCCGCCGGCTCCTGCCTGGTCAGCTTTGGGCAGACCCGGGTGCTGTGCACCGCCTCGCTGGAAAAGGAACTGCCGCCGCATCGGCGCGGCAGTGGCGGCGGCTGGCTGAGCGCCGAATACGCCATGCTCCCCGGCTCGACCAGCCCGCGCAAACGCCGTGACGGCGCCAAGCAGGACGGCCGCAGCGTCGAGATCCAGCGGCTGATCGGGCGTAGCCTGCGCGCTGCCGTCGATCTCGACCGCCTCGGCGAGGTGAGCCTGACCATCGACTGCGACGTGCTGCAGGCTGACGGCGGCACCCGTACCGCGGCGATCACCGGCGGCTGGGTGGCGCTCTACGATGCGCTCGGCGTGCTCGCCAAGCAGCAGCGCACGAGCGGACCGCAGCACTACCTGCGCGGCCAGGTCGCTGCCTTGAGCGTGGGGGTCGTCGAAGGCGCGGTGGTGGCCGATCTCGACTACGTCAAAGACAGCAGCGCCGAGGTCGACATGAACGTGGTGATGCGCGATGGCGAATTCATCGAGGTCCAGGGCACCGGCGAGCGCGCCACCTTCGCGCGCGCGCGGCTCGATGCCATGCTCGACGCCGCCGCGAGCGGGATCGCCGAGCTCTTCCGCGCCCAGCGCCAGGCGCTCGGCCTCGCCCCCGCGGCGGCAGGCGGGTGATGCGCGCCCGCCGGGCGCCGGCCCGGCGGGCAGCAAGCACGCGGCAGGTGGCCGGAAACGACGCACCCTCCCCGGAAGCCGGAGAGGGTGCGAGACGCGGACCGGGGCGCGAGGCCCAGGTCACCGCCTTACCAGTTCACTTGGTGAACTTGGCCTTGGCGTCCTTGCTGAAGCGGAAGACCAGCTTCTGGCTCTTGGGCTTGGCCGAAACCTTGATCTCCTTGCCGAAACTCATGATGGTGCGCGCGGGCTTGGCCGGGATCTGGCGCAGGACCAGCTTGCCGAGGCCAGGCAGCACGGCGCCGACCGTGGCGTACGAAAAGAGCACGGTGGCCAGCTCGTCGAGGGTCGAGGCGACCTGCTTCTTGCTGACGTCGCCCACACCGGAGGCGGAGACCGCGGCGGCGAGATGGGCGATGAGCTTGCCCTTGGTGTAGCCCTTGTCCTTGGGCTTGCCGAGGAGGGCGGAGGCTTTCTTGGTGGCTTTGGCCATGTGATGGATCTCCCGTAAAGGGGTGGTTGTTGTGAAGACACGCACGTTCTAGCGCAAAATTCCCCTTGTCTACACCAATCTGCCGCCCCGGGGTGGGAAACCACCGGGAAAACCCGGCTCCTCCGCGCACCGCCCCGGCGCGCACCGCGCCCCGCGGACTGCGCCGCCGTGCCCGGTCTTCGCTGGACAGTCGCCCGGGGAGGCGGACAAAATATGCCAGCGCACCGGCACGTCCGCGCGTGCCCAAGGAGCCCGAACATGGCCTGGATCGACAATCTCTTCCGCATGATGACCGAGAAGAAAGCCTCGGATCTGCACATGACCAGCGAGCACCAGCCGATGGTGCGCGAGTCCGGCGACATGATCCCGCTCGAAGGCGTGCCCAAGCTCTCCAAAGACCAGGTGAAGCAGATCCTGCTCGAGATCGCGCCCGATCGTGCGAAGAAGCAGTTCGAGGAGACCTGGGACGCCGACTTCGCCTACGCGCTCGAGGGCTGCGGGCGCTTCCGCGCCAACTTCTTCATGGACCGCAACGGGCCGGGCGCGGTGTTCCGCCGCATCCCCGACAAGATCCTCAGCGCCGAGCAGCTCGGCCTGCCACAAGCGGTGCTGCGCCTGTGCGATTACAAGAAAGGCCTGGTGCTGGTCACCGGTCCGACCGGCTCGGGCAAGTCCACCACCCTGGCGGCGATGATCGACCACATCAACAGCAACCGCAAGGAGCACATCATCACCATCGAGGATCCGGTGGAATTCGTGCATCCGCCCAAGAAGTGCCTGGTCAACCAGCGCGAGGTTCACCAGCACACCAAGAGCTTCGCCGCCGCTCTGCGCGCCGCTCTGCGCGAGGACCCTGACATCGTCCTGGTGGGCGAGATGCGCGATCTCGAGACCACGCGCATCGCCATCGAGACCGCCGAGACCGGCCATCTTGTCTTCGGCACCCTGCACACCTCGACCGCGTCCTCGACCGTCGACCGCATCATCAACCAGTTTCCGGCCGAGGAGCAGGAGCAGATCCGCCTGATGCTCGCCGGTTCGCTGCGCGGAGTAGTGGCGCAGAACCTGCTCAAGAAGAAGGGGGGCGGGCGCCTCGCCGCCCAGGAGATCCTCTTCGTCACCCCCGGCGTGGCGGCGAACATCCGCGAGGGCAAGACCTACCAGATCCCGTCGCAAATGCAGACCGGCGCGCGCTACGGCATGCAGCTGCTCAACGACGCGCTGGAGAGGATGGTCAAGGCCGACCTGGTCGAGCCGATGGAGGCCTTCGACCGTTCGATCGACAAGGAAGACATGGCCAAGAAGCTCAAGGGGCTCGGCCACGATGTCGAGGTGCTGGCCGCGCTGGCGCCCAAGAGCGAGCCCAAGCCGGCGCCGACCGCGCCGACCTCGCCGGGCACCGCTCCCGCGGCCAAGCCCGCGGCCCCGCCCGCCTCCGGTCCGCCGCCCGGCGGCGCGCCTCCGGGCGCGGGTAGCGGGTGGAAGCGGCCCGGCACCTAGGCCGGGGCGTCCGCCTTCAGGTGAATTCGCGGCGCCGGGGCGGCACCTTGCTGATCGATGTGCCTTCGGTGATGCTGACGCCCTTCTTCTTGCCCACTCCGACCGTGGCGAAGACCTGGTCGATCAGCTTGTCGTCGACCTGGTAGGTATCCTGCAGGTAGTGGCGGATGTAGGCGGGGTCCAGGCGCTGCGCGTTCAGGCTGCGCGCCAGGCGTTCGACATCCCGCAGATTGATGTACATGGGGCCTCCCTGCGTGCGTGGCTGCGATCGCTGCCGACCGGGCTGTCGCGACGATAGGTCGCAGGTCGGGCAGGTTGAGCAGGACGGCTAGGACTGCTTGAGCGCCGCCTTGATGCCCTGGTCGACGGTCTCGTGGATGGTGAAGATGGCTTCGAGTCCGAGGATGCCGAAGACTTCGCGCACCGAGGGCGCGGGGTTGACCAGCTGCAGGCTGCCGCCGAGCTTGCGCGCCTGGTTCTGCCCGCTGATGAATACGCCGACGCCGGCGCTGGCGATGTAGGTCAGGTTGGCGAGATCGAGCACCAGGCGGTTGATGCCGCTCTTGAGCGAGCATTCGATCGCGCGTTCGAGCTCAATGAAGGTGTGCCCATCAAGGTAGCCACTGAGCTTCAGCACCTGGACCTCGTGGTTGAGGCTGTCGGAGATGGTGAGGCCGGATTTCATGAGCACATCTTCATTGGGGGAGTTCGGACCGGGGTCCTAGGCGGCCAGGCCGCAAATGCGCAGCGTGAATGCGAACTGTAGAGCGCGATTGCAATCCCGGCAAGGGGTAAGGCCGATGCGCGAGCAGGGCGACCTGCGACACCGGGTGGCGTCCCGCACGCTGGCGCGCCGGTGCCCCGGCCCTAGAAAGCAGGCATGGCCAAGACGCCGACCATCGAGGAACAGTTCGCGCACATCGAGGAGGCCATCGGCTCGCTCGAGGGTGGCGAATTGCCGCTCGAGCAGGCGCTGGGCTGCTACGAGGCGGGGCTCAAGGCGGTGCGCCAGGCGCGCCTGCTGCTCGACCGCTACGTCGCGCGTCTCGAGGAGCTGCGCGGCGCCCCTGAGGACCAGGCGCCCGCGCCCTGATGAGCGGGCCGGCGCTCCCCCCGCCGGAGGGCAGCGACCCGGCGCTCGACGATGGTGTACTGACCGCGGGTACGCTGCTCGAGATCAACGGCTTCGCCGCAGTGCAGCGCCACGGCGGGGTGGCGGTGCTGCCTTGGCGTGCGCACCACCGTAGCGCCCAGGAGCAGGGCATTGCCTGCGTGGCACGCGGCGACGAGCTTGCTGCGGGCACCTTCGGCCAGGCGCTGGTGCGGTTGGCCAAGGGCCGCGCCGCCACCTATAGCGACCTCGCCGCGGCCTGGCGCGCGCTCGTCCCCGGCGGGCGTCTGCTGGTTGCTGGCAGCAATGATCTCGGCATCGGCGGCTGGTGCCGGCGCCTGGCGCGCGAATGCGGTGGCCCAGCCACCGTGCTGGCCAACCATTCCCATGCCCGGGTCGCGGCGCTGGCGCGCCCCGCCCTGCTGCCCGC
>JAYVMM010000405.1:0-3207 GCA_043758975.1 Planctomycetota bacterium
TGTATGCTGCTGGACCATGCGACTGATCACCAAGTTCACCTCCATCGTCATCGCCCTGATCCTGGTGGCGCTGGTGGCGTCAGGCTTCCTGCTCTGGCGCCTCGCCGAAGTCAATGCCCGCTATGGTGCGATGATCGACCACGAAGTCGCGGTCGTTGACCATGCCAGGGCCCTCAGCGTGCACATGGCAAACCAGCAGCAGGAATGGAACCATTTCCTGCTGCGCGGCTACAACGTGGCGCGACGCGACGCGCACAAGGCCGCCTTCATCGCCCAGGACCACCTGATCAAGGAGCAGATCGATTGGCTGAGCACCAACATCGACGACGCCGAGGCGCTGGCGCTGATCACCGCCTTCCGCGACAGCTTCACCGTCTTGCGCCGGAAGTACCAGACCGCGATGACCCAGTTCGAGATCTCCGAGGAGTCCGACTTCAAATCCGCTGATCAGGCGATGTCCGGGCTTGAGGTCAAGCCGATCGCGCGCATCGACCAGCTGGTGGCGCGGCTCTCGACCGCCATGCACGCGCGCATCGAGGTCATCGACCGCGGGCAGGCGCGCGAGCGCGTGGTCCTGCTCAGCGCCCTCGCCGCCGTCCTCGCCGCCGCGCTCCTGGTCGCCATCGGTCTCACGCGCTCGCTCGCGCGCACCCTGCGCGACACCGTGCGCGTGCTGGTCAACCTGGCCGCGGGCGATTTCACCGTGGCGATGGACGCGCACCGTCCCGATGAGCCCGGCGACATGGCGCGCGCGCTCAACCGCACCGTCGGCGCACTGCGCGATCTGCTCACTGCCATTGCCACCACCGCCACCCAGCTGCACGGTCGCGCCGCCACCCTCAACTCGGTCAGCGGCGAGATGTCCACCGCAGCCGGGGCGAGCACCGACCAGGCCAATGCCACCACTGCCACCAGCCAGCAGGTGGCGACCAACATCTCCGAGCTCGCCCATCGCACCGCCGAGATGGAGGCCTCGATCCGCGAACTCGCGGTCAACACCAGCGAGGTCTCACGCATCGCCCTCGACGCCGACCGCGACACCCGCGAGGCCTCGGAGGTGGTCGACCGGCTCGGCATCTCGAGCCGCGAGATCGACGCCGTGGCGCAGCTCATCCATGGCATCGCCGAGCAGACCAACCTGCTCGCGCTCAACGCCACCATCGAGGCGGCGCGCTCGGGCGAGGCCGACCGCGGCTTCGCGGTGGTCGCCAACGAGGTCAAAGAGCTGGCGCGCCAGACCGCCCTCGCCACCACCACCATCACCGGCAAGATCAACGCCATCCAGAAGGATTCCCAGCTCGCCCATGGGGCGATCTCGCACATCTCCTCGGTGGTCAAGCGTATCGCCGAGATCCAGCAATCGATCGCCAGCGCGGTCGAGGAGCAGGCCGCGACCACCACCGAGATGAACCGCAGCACGAGCGGGGTGGCGGACGGGGCGCGCGCCAGCCTCGAGAACCTCACCGCGGTGGTGGCGGCGGCGCGGCGCAGCGCACCAGCGCCGCGGCCGGCCAGACCCTGCAATCCGCCCACGAGCTCTCAGCCCTCGCCGCCACCCTGCAGGAGCGCGTCGCCGCCTTCCGACATTAGCCGCGGTGGCGCGCACCAGCTCCGGCCACGTTCTCGGCCCTGAATCTCTGCCGTGGACATCGTCGGGGAAATCACCGCCACACAGGTCAGACGAAAACTCCGAGCACGTGTCTGTATAGGCCAGGCGCAGGAGCGTTCGATGGACCTGGCCCCTGGACGGAGCAGGCGGCATCTTACTTCTGCGGCGGCGCAGCGGCGTCCGGCTTGGGCGCCTTCTCGGCATCGCTCTTGATCTTCTCCGCCTCGGCCTTGGCCTTCTCGGCCTCCAACCTGGCGGCCTCAGCCTTGGCGGCGGCCTCAGCCTTGGCGGCGGCCTCCTCGAGCTTCTTGGTCAGTTCCGCCGCCTTGTCGTCGGCGGCCTTGCGCGCCGCGACCTCCTCTTCCTGCGCCTTCTTGGCCTTCTCGGCATCGAGGCGGGAGGCCTTGAGCTCATCCTCGGTCTTGCTCAGCTTCTGATTGGTGGTCTTCAGATCGGCCTGCGTCTCGCTGAGCTGACTCTGGATTTTCGTCAGCTGCATGGCGAGGAAGCCGCCGCCGCCGAGCAGGGCGAGAAGGATGACCACCATGAGGATGATCAGCACCGGTGAGGTGCGGGGCGCGCGGTCGTCCATGGTTTTGCCTCGGTCGGGGCTGGCGGGCGGAGCGGCGGCAGGTGGCTTGGCGGCGACCGGCATGGCAGCAGCGCCAGGCTTGGCCGCGGGCAGCGCCTTGGCCGGAATGGCCTTGGCTGCCGGCGCGGCGGCGGGCGGGGCGGCGGGCAGCCCGCCCTCGTCGTCTTCGGCATTGACCGCCGGCGGTGGCGGGGTCTGGGCGTTGCGCCGGACCACCTTGCCGGCGCGCGGCGAAGCGATGGTGGGGGAGGGCACCGGCGGGGTGTGGCCGTCGAGCTTCAGCTCGTCGCCGCCGGACGCCGGCTTGGCTGGCGGCGCTACCGGCGGCGCCGCGAACGTGGGCGGCGGCAGCGCCTTCGCCGGCGCGGCGGTGACGAGCGGGATGGCGGTGGCGGCCGCGGCGATCGGTATGGCCGGGATGGCGGCGGGGGCCGACCTGGCCGGGTCGGCGATGATCGGCGAACCGAACTCGGGCGTGGTGCTGGGCACCTCCAGCGCGGGCGCGGAAGCCGTCTGCACCATGTTCAGCACCTGGGTGTTGCCGCTCGCCGCCGGGCTGGCCGGGCCGCTACGCAGCACCAGCTGCACCACGTTGCAGCCCGGGCAGTGGATGGTCTCCCCGGCGTAGGTCGCAGGAATGCGCGCCTTGAAGCCGCAGCCCGAGCAGGTGAAGCGCACCTTGTCGCCGGTCGCACTCATCGCTGCGGCGGAGACCGTCGCCGGTTCGCGTGTGGAGTCAGGCGCCGGCGCGGCCACCGGGGCACTGGCGGGGGCGCTCGCCGCCCGGGCGGGAGCGTTCTTGCCGCCGCCCACCCCACCCACCACCTGGGTGGCCTGGCAGCCGGGGCATTTGATCGCCATGCCGAGCAGGCTCTTGCCGAGCTGGGACTTGAAGCCGCACGAGGAGCAGTTGAACGGGATCTGCTCCTCGCCCGGGGCGCGCTTGGCGCTGGCTACCGGTTCGCTGGTCTTGATGCGCGCGATCGACACCGTGTCGCCGGTGGCG
>JAYVMM010000406.1:0-6104 GCA_043758975.1 Planctomycetota bacterium
CCGCGGTGACGCGGTAGCCGGCGGCAGCGAGCAGCAGCACGCTGATGCTGCCAACTCCACCGCCGGCGCCGCTGACCAGCACCGGGCGCTCGCCCGGGCGCAGGCCGTGCTCCTCGAGCGCGTCGATAGCGAGCGCCGCGGTCAGCCCGGCGGTGCCCACGCCCATCGCCCAGGCCGCGTCACAGCCCTGCGGCAGCGCCTGCAGCCAGTCGCCGGGCAGGCGCGCGAGGGTGGCGTGGCCGCCGAAATGATCCTCGCCCAAGCCATGCCCGGTGGCGAACACGCTGTCACCGACGCGCAGCGTGGGCCCGCCGCCTGTGATCACGCGCCCGGCGAGGTCGATGCCGGTGACCATGGGGTGGCGGCGCAGCACCCCGCTGCGCCCGCTCACCGCGAGGGCGTCCTTGTAGTTGAGCCCGGAATGGCTGACCGCCACCATGGTATCGCCCGCCGGCAGGGTGGCGGAGTCCAGCTCGCGCAGCACCGCGGGCTCTCCCGCGCGCTCCACGATCAGCGCGCGCAGGCGCGGCAGCAGGTCGTCCATGGGCTCTCCCTTCTGGCATGCTGGCGGTTGCGTGCGCCGGGGGAACTGGCGACCGCCGCACCTGCGCCGGATGAATTTGGTTGGCGGGTGGGCTCTTCGGCCTACCATTTCGGGTCCAGCCACGCCCCGCGGGAGGACGACCGTGCTCAGTTCCGAGCTGCTCAATACCATCCGCCTGCTCGCGCCGCTGATGGAGCTGCGTGGCATCACGCGCACCGCCTGGGCGACAGACGCCGGGGTCCCCCTGGTCACCCTCACGCGCTACCTCGATCCGCGCACCGGAGTCGGTGACCTCGATAGCCTCCAGCGCCTGCTCAATGAGGCGGAGTGCTTCGTGGTGGTGACCGGCGACGGCGCGCTGAGCGAGACCTGGCGCGAGACCATCCTCAATGCCCTCGCCGAACGCCGCGCCCGCCACCGGCTACCGCGCCCCGGCTGAGCGCGCCCCGGCCAAGCGCGCCCCTGCCATTGCAAGCGCGCGCTCGCCTGGAAGCTGTCGCACGCGCAAGGAGCGCCATGCCCGTCCTGCTCAGCTGCCATGACCTGGCCAAATCCTACGATGCGCGCCCGCTGTTCGAGGGCTTGAGCTTCGCCATCCACGAGCGCGAGCGCGTCGGCCTGGTCGGGCCCAACGGCGCCGGCAAGTCGACCCTGCTGCGCATCCTCGCCGGGCTGGACCAAGCCAGCGAAGGCGAGCGCGCAGTGGCCAAGGGCGCACGCATGGTCTACCTCGCGCAGCAGGACGACTTCCCTGCTGAGCTCACCCCGCGCGCGGTGCTGGAAGGGGCGCTTGCCGGCCAGGAGCTCGAAGAGCACCTGCGCGACACCCGCATCCGCGCCATCCTCGAGCGCATCGGCTTCACCGCGCAGGAGCAGGGCGAGCGCCCGGTGCGCGAGCTCTCCGGCGGCTGGCGCAAGCGCCTGGCCATCGCGCGCGCCCTGGTCCAGGAGCCTGACCTGCTGCTCCTGGACGAGCCCACCAACCACCTCGACCTCGAAGGGATCTGGTGGCTGGAGCGCATTCTCGCCGGCGCCACCTTCACCATCATGGTGGTGAGCCATGACCGCGCCTTCCTCGAGCGCGCCTGCAACCGCGTGATCGAGCTCAACCGCACCTACCCCGACGGCTACTTCAGCGTCTCCGGCGCCTACAGCGACTACCTCGAGAAGCGCGCCGACTTCCTCGCCGGGCAAGCCAAGCAGCAGGAGGTGCTCGACAACAAGGTGCGGCGCGAGATCGAATGGCTGCGCCGCGGCGCCAAGGCGCAGACCACCAAGTCGCAGGCGCGCCGCGACCAGGCCGGGCGCATGATCGAGGAGCTCGGCGAGCTCTCCTACCGCAATAATCAGAACAAGACGGCGGCGATCTCCTTCACCGCCTCCGGGCGCAGCACCAACGACCTGGTGGTGCTCGACGAGGTGGGCAAGAGCCTGGGCGGGCGGGCGCTGTTCAGCGAGGTCAGCCTCATCCTCTCGCCCGGTTCCAAGCTCGGCTTGCTCGGCCTCAACGGCAGCGGCAAGAGCACGCTGATGCGCATCATCGCCGGCGAGCTCAAGCCCGACCGCGGCACGCTCAAGCACGCGCACGAGCTGCGGGTGGTGGTGTTCGAGCAGCACCGCCAGGCGATCAACCGCGCGCAGTCGTTGCGCCGCGCCCTGTGCCCGACCGGTGATACGGTGTTCTTCCGCAACCGCCCGATCCACCTCGCCGCATGGGCCAAGCGCTTCCTCTTCCGCCCCGAGCAGCTCGATGTCGAGGTCGGCAAGCTCTCCGGCGGCGAGCAGGCGCGCATCCTGATCGCCAACCTGATGTTGCGCCCGGCCGACGTCTTGCTGCTCGACGAGCCGACCAACGACCTCGACATCCCCTCGCTCGAGGTGCTTGAGGAGAGCCTGGGCGACTTTCCCGGCGCGCTGGTTTTGGTCACCCATGACCGCTACCTGCTCGACCGCGTCTCCAACCAGCTGCTCGCGCTCGACGGACGCGGCGGCGCGCGCCTGGTCGCCGATTACGCGCAGTGGGAGGCGGTGGTCTCCCGCGAACAGCAGGAGCGCATGCGTGAGCGTGCACCCGCCGCCGCCGCCGCGCCCGGGCGCGCGCGCAGCTCCGCCAAGGGCCTGTCGCCGAAAGAGCGCCGCGAATTCGATGGCATGGAACAGCGTATCGCCGCCGCCGAAAGCGCGCTCGGGCTCGCCCAGCAGCGGGTCGAGGACCCCGCGGTGGCGACTGCTGCGCCGGCACTCGAACGCGCCTGCGCCGAGCTGGCGGCGGCCCAGGAGGTGGTCGACGACCTCTACGCGCGCTGGGGCGAGCTCGGCGCCCGCGCCGGCGGCTGAGCCGGAGTCCGGGGCCTGGCGCGCAAGGCCAGCCGAGGCAAAGAGTAACGACGAAGCCTGCGGCCTGGCCCCCCCCCGCGCCGGCCTCCCACCGAGCGCGCCGCGCCCCGCCGGCTGGCCGACGGTTGTTTGGGGCAGCGGCGGGCGTAGCGTGCTGCGCCCCCGCCGCAGGCGCAGTTCATGGCCACCACCCTCATCCAGATAGCCGAGCTGCACAAGCAGTACGGCGCCACCGTCATCTTCGACAACGCCCAGGTGGCGATCCAGGACGACCACAAGATCGGCGTCATCGGGCGCAACGGGGCGGGCAAGTCGACGCTCTGCCGGCTCATCCTCGGCGAAGAGGAAGCCGACGCCGGGCGCATCGCCACCCACGGCGAGCTGCGCCTGAGCTACCTCGAACAGAAGGACTCCTTCCTCCCTGGCGAGACCGTACTCACCTTCCTGATGCGCTACTCCAAGCAGGAGGACTGGCGCTGCGGCAAGCTGGCCGGGCGCTTCCTGCTCAAGAACGACCTCCTCGCCCGTCCGGTCGCCGCGCTCTCGGGCGGCTTCCAGACCCGGGTCAAGCTGTGCGCCATGCTGCTGCGCGAGCCCAACTTCCTCATCCTCGACGAGCCCACCAACTACCTCGACCTCAAGACCCTGCTGCTGCTCGAGGAGTTCCTGTGCGACTTCCCGGGCGGCTTCATGATCGTGTCGCACGACCGCGAGTTTCTCAAGAAGACCTGCACCTCGACCATCGAGGTCGAGCGCGGCGAGATCGTGCTCTACCCCGGCGATGTCGAGGCCTACCTCGGCTACAAGGAGGAGCAGCGCGAGCAGGCGGCGGCGGTCAACGCCAACCTCGAGATCCGCCGCAAGCAGCTGCAGACCTTCGTCGACAAGAACAAGGCCAAGGCCTCCAAGGCGACCCAGGCCGCCTCCAAGGTCAAGATGCTCGAGCGCCTGCGCCCGATCGAGATCGAGCACAGCCTGGCCACGGTCAAGATCGTCATGCCCGCGGTCGAGACGCGCAAGGGCACCGTGCTGCGCCTGCAGGGCCTCGCCATCGGCTACCCCGGGCGCAGCGTGGCCTCCGGCATCGAGCTCGAGATCGAGCGCGGCAAGCACGTCGCGGTGCTGGGCGACAACGGCCAGGGCAAGACCACCCTGCTCAGCACCCTGGCGGGCGTGCTGCCACCGCAGCAGGGCGAGCTGCGCTGGGGCCACGAGGTGCGCATCGGCACCTACGCCCAGCACGTCTTCACCACCATGGATGCCAACCTCAGCGTGCGCGCCTACCTCGACCGCGCCGCCATCTCGGCACCCGGCGCTACCATCCCGACCCAGGCCATCCTCGACATGGCCGGCTGCTTCCTCTTCCGCGGCGATGACGTCGACAAGCGCATCAGCGTGCTCTCTGGCGGCGAGCGCTCGCGCCTGTGCCTGGCCGGGCTGCTGCTCGCCAAGTACCCGGTGCTGCTGCTCGACGAGCCGACCAACCACCTCGACTTCGAGACCGTCGAGGCGCTCGCCACCGCCCTGCGCGGCTACAACGGCACCCTCTTCTTCACCAGCCACGACCGCACCTTCGTCTCGCTGGTGGCGACCCAGATCGTCGAGGTGCGCGACGGCGCGGTGACGCTCTATCCCGACGACTACGCCTCCTACGTCTACCGCATCGAGAAGGAGGTGCGCGATGAGGGCACCGCCCTGCGCCGCGCCAGCGACGCCAAGCCGGGCGCCGGGACGGCCACCGCGCGCGTGCGCCACGACCAGCTCAGCGCCGCGCGCAACCGCCTGCGCACGGTGGAGAAGCAGATCGCTACGCTCGACGCGCGCAAAGCTGCGCTCAACCGCCAGCTCGCCGAAGCGCCCGCCAGCTATACTCCCGAGCTCGGCGCCGCGCTCGCGCAGGCGGCTGAGGGCGTCGAGCGCCTCGAGCGCGAATGGCTCACCCTCAGCGAACAGATCGAGGCCCTGGGCAACGCGCCCGGCCAGAAGGCAGGAACCCCATGAGCATCCCCGCCGCCAGCGACCCTTGCCCGTGCACCAGTGGGCGTTCCTACGCCGACTGCTGCGCGCCTTTCCTCGCCGGCACCGCCCAGCCCGCCACCGCCGAGGCGCTGATGCGTTCGCGCTACAGCGCCTATACGCTCAACCAGATCGACTATATCGCCGACACCGACCATCCGTCGCGGCGCGGCGACTTCGACCGCAACGCCGCCACCGCCTGGGCGACCAAGTCGCAGTGGCTCGGCCTGGAGGTGGTGGCGGCCACCGGCGGCGGCGCGGGCGACGAGCAGGGCACGGTGGAATTCGTGGCCCGCTTCAGCGTCGGCGGCAAACCGCACCAGCACCGCGAGCGCTCGACCTTCGCGCGCGTCGACGGACGCTGGTATTACGTCGAGGGCAGCACGCCGGCGCAGAAGCCGTTCAAGAACGAGGAGGCCGCGCTCGGCCGCAACGACCCCTGCCACTGCGGCAGCGGCAAGAAATTCAAGAAGTGCCACGGGACCTGATCGCGTTACCACGCCTGCCACCTGGACCGGCCAAGGCGCTGAGGCGCTGAGGCAATTCAGCCGTGGCCGAAGGTCTTGTAGGTCGCGATCATCGCCCCCAGCAGGAGGCCGATGGCGGCAAGCACGATCAACCCCGAGAGCACATCCGGGAAGGACTGGCTGGGGCGGTAATGGCGATTGGTCTTGCGCTGCTGATCGTACGACATGGTGCCTCCTGGCCTGGAACCGGTGGGCCGGCTGTCGGTCGTGGTCGGTCGACCTTCCCGGCTCCGCACGGTGTACTATAGCGTTGCGCGACAGGTTACAATTGTGTACCAGCGCAACCTGTCCGGCGTCCCGGGCGGCGCCGGGCGCAGGCGGACCCCGATGCGTATCTGCTCGTGCGACGGTAGGTTGAGCCGAGAGCCAGGGTCGCACGGTGACCAGGAAGCCGGCACCGGCGCCTGGCTGTCTTCGGCGCGGGCGTCCGCGGCTCAGCCTTCTGCCACCTCGTCCTCCACTGCGGTGAAGGACTCCAGCCGCCAACCGAAGCCCCCGCGGGGGCTGGCGCCGAGGTCCTCGATGCCCAGGCCGTGCAGCACCGCGAGGTTGGCGGCGACGCCGAAACCGACCGAGGGCAGCGATGCGACCTCGCGCAGCTCGCCATGGCAGCCGCCCAGGCTGAGCAGCTCGACCAGGAAGCCGATGCGCCCGATCGCCTTGCGCGCGAGCAGGATGCC
>JAYVMM010000407.1:0-2498 GCA_043758975.1 Planctomycetota bacterium
AGTCACATCCGAAACGGCACAGGCGGTCGCGGTGCTCGACGATGATATGATGTGGAGTGGTGCTCAAGACGGCTTGCAAGCGTTTGCGGTTCCCGTTGAGTCCGCTGCCGATTTCAGTAACCGTGTCCACCACGGGAAGCTTGTGCTTCCCAGCACAGGCCATGATGCGAGCTATCTGCTGGTCGAGATCCTTCTTCTGGTCAGAGGATGAGACCCGAGCCTACACCATGTACTGAGCCTCACTCTTCACCGGCGGACAAACAAGAATCGTGTCCGTATCAAGCTGCTGCGATGGAATTGGTAACTTACCCGAGTGGAACAACCTGTAGGCGCTTGCCGTCGATAGCTCCTCCTGTCGCGCCCATTTAATCAACTTCATGACATGAAAAGAATACAAAAGAGTACAATTCTGTCAACTGGTAACAGCCCCTCCCGAGCCATTGCTCTCGGGACGCCGTACCACTCGTTCTGAGCGACTGAATGCATGAGCCTGGCTGAGACGATGTGATGGGTTCATCATAGCGAGGCAACGCAGCATTGACTCGCGATTCACTCCCGTACCATTCCAGGCCTCGGAGACAGCCATGCGCAAGTCCGCAACTACCGCAACCATTACATTCTTCTTCATCGGCAGTTTATCTCTCGCGAACTGCCTCAACGCAGCCGATACCGAATGTAAGAAGATCGTCACCTGCGATATCTCCATGGATCCCACCACCCAGACCACGGATCCCACCACCAAGATCGTCACCATCAAGAGCTGCCTGGTTTGGCATGGCACCAAGGGATTGAACCTCAAGGAGAATGATCCGAAGGGGTTTGTCTGGCTGGGGGACAAATGCGCCCGCTGGTTTGTCATCACCTCCAAACCCAAGGATCGCGGCCATTTCACCGACGATTGGTGCGGCGGTCCTGCGGCTTCCGATATCCCGTGCCCGAACGGTGGATTCTGAGGCTGGAAGTGCGCCCCGTGCCATCAACAAACGCAACCCCCGTTGATGGTTATGCAAAGGCACCTGATGCGAAACCGCGCACCGGTGGACGACAATCCGCCTGGCCAGTTCAGCGCATCGCCATGGGATGGTTCCGCCTGGCCATGGCATCGCCTCTCCTGGGATTCGGGGCCTGGCTGCACGGGGCGGACGTCCATGCAGGCCCCTTGGATGATCAGATCGAATCACTGACCCGCCTGAAGTCGGTGTCGGTGGTGTACGACGAGACCGACGAGCTTGAGCGCAGCCAAAGCATCCTGCTTGCCCACGGGTCGTCGTACCGCTTCTCCATCAAGGCCGAGTGCCGGGATCGCAATGACGGACCCTATAGGGAATCCATTAATGCGGTCTATGCCTGGATGCCGAATCTGCGGGAATACCTCGATAACCAATCGGGGAAGATGCTGCTCTGGCGCAAACCGCAGAACCTGCCAGCGCAGCAATCGACCTGCATCGGCGGCAACGACATGCCGCCCATCCTCACGCCGCTGTTCTTCCTGAATTTCACCGATCACCAGCCCCTCGCCGGCGCGCATGAATTGCTGCAATGGGGCGATCTGTGGAACAAGGAGCTGCTCAAGGCGCGGATCCGGGAGTTAGTCACCGAGGACAAGGCGGCCACACCGGGAGAACGGCGCCTGAGCATCGCGCTGAAGACCCGCCACCTGGACGGCCAGGGGACCTTCACCTACACCGAGGAGGGCGACCGCTGGGTAGCGGTGCTGCGCCCGCATGCGGAGTTTGCCGGCGCCTGGCTGATCGACGAGTCGCTGGTCTTCACGCATGGCAGCGCGGCGCCGTCGTGGCGCTACGCCATCACCTATGCCGCGATCATGCTCACCGATGGTTCGGGGGTGGCGCCCATCCCGTCGCTGGAGACCGAAGGCAGCCCCGATGGCGCGACGACCCGCATAAAGCTGGTGAAGGCCGTCCTCAACGCCAAGATGCAGGATAGCGACCTTGAAATCGATCCCAGCCTGGCCAAGTCGATCTTCGACAAAGACACCAACCTCGTGGTCGAGCCGCCATGATGGCAGTGCACCGGGGTTCCCTGGGATCGCCCTGGCGGCGATCGCGATCGACCGCATGGCGCCTGCTCGCGCTGGCCGCTCCCGTGCTGGGAGGGACCGCGCTTGCGCTCGAAGCGCAGACAGCCGCTGCCGTCAATGGAGCGGTGGCCATCCCGACCATCACCGTTGAGCGCTCCCAAGTAGTCTTCTTCCCCCAGCAGGAGTTGCGGATCCCTTACGACATCACCCTGCCGCCAGGGAATGCGCCGTTCACCGTCACCGGCATGACCAAGTCCTGCCGTTGCCTGGAGGTGGGTGCGCTACCCCGGACCTTCGAGCCGGGAACCACCTACCATCTCGACATCGACACGGTCGGATTCCGCACCCCCGGGAGCATGCGGGGCCAGGTTACCATCGATGGGACCATCGGCGCCCAGCCCCAGCGGATCGCCTGCGTATTCTTCGGCATGGTGCACGATTATATCGCCTGGCCGAC
>JAYVMM010000408.1:0-5658 GCA_043758975.1 Planctomycetota bacterium
CTGCCGGCGAGCATCGCGCCGCCAACGCTCAGGCCGCCGATGCCGACGCCCAGCGCGGTGGCGCGGTCGACCACTCCGTAGTCGTCAAACAGCACGCTGCCCAGGCGCTCGATGAAATTCTCCCCGGAGGCGGTCGCGTTGGCCTGGCGCTCGGCGATGAAGGAGATTGCATGGGGAAAGGCCAGCTGCATGAATCCGGCGAAGAGCGCGAGACCGGACAGCAGGCCGACCACCATGAGCGGACGCCGGCGTCCCGGGCCGCGCGCCGCCTCGACCAGGAGCAAGGTGGCGGAGGTGATGGCGGCATGGACGAAGGCGGTGCGGCTGCCGCTGACCGCGAGCAGCGAGGCGGTGGCGCCGCCGACCAGCGCCAGGGCCAGGGTGCCCATCCCGCGCGCGGCGGCGGCCTGATGGCAGGCGACGGCGAGGAAGCACAAGGCGGCGGCGATGAAGCACGCCATGCCGGTGGTGAAGGTGAAGGTGCCGGTGGTGCGCACCACCCCGCCGACCACGGTGAACACCGCGCCGTCACTGTAGCTGCGGTTGATCGCAGCGCTTTCCGGCGAGAGGTGCTGGATGACTGCGAGGACCGCCATTGGCACGCAGAGGTAGAGGGTGGTGCGGGCCAGGCCGAGGAGATCCTCGCGGCGCATGACCTGGGCGAGCACGCCGGCGAGCAGGGGATAGAGCAGGTAAGTGCGCAGGCCAAAGGCGGCGGCGAGCGGCGGATAGCCCTGGCCGATGATCTGCAGGGTGGCGAGCACGCTCAGCGCCAGCCCGGCGGCGCACAGGATGGCGAGAAAGGCGCTCCAGGTCACCAGTCCGGCATAGAGCGCGGTGGCGATGGAGGCGAGGGCGATCGGATCGCGCAGGAAGTAGATCACCTGCTGGTACTGCGGGAACGCCCATTTGCGCAGGGCGCCCTCGAAGATCGCCATGGCATAGACCGCCAGCGCCAGCCTGATCACCCGGATACGGGCCGCCTCGCGGCGCGCCTGCGCGGGGTGGAGCAGGGGGGCTTGGCCGGCGGCGGTGATCATGCGCTGGCGCGCTTCGCGTGAATGACCAGCTCGAGCAGCCGGCGGCGATAGGCGTCCCAGCTGCAGCGCAGGGCGGTCGCCAGGCTGGCGTTGGCGAGATCATGGAGCAGGGCGCGGTCGCGGTCCAGGCGCGCCAGGCGATCGACCAGCGCATCGGCATCGCGGATCGGCACGATGTAGCCATTGCGGCCATCCTCGATGATCTCTCGGCTGCCGGAATTGGTCGTTGCCACCACCACCAGCCCCTGCGACATCGCCTCGAGCATGACCAGCCCGAAACCGTCGAACAGGGTCGGGAATACCAGGACGTCGTGCTCGCGCATTTCCCTCAGCACCACCGCATTCGGCTGGGAGCCGAGATAGCGCACGCCAGAGAGCGCGCGATCGAGGGCAGGGCACGGGGGGCCGCCGGCGGTGCCGATGACGGTGAGCTCAGCGGCCCGGCCGAGGCGCGCTTGGGCGGCGAACAGGTAGCTGAGCCCCTTGCGCTGGCTCAGGCCGCCGACGAACAGCAGGCGCAGCGCGCCCTGCGTGCGTGCGCGCACCGCGATGGTCGGCGTGCTGCAGCCGTAAGGCAGGACATGCACGCGGCGCGGATCGACGGCGGCGTCGGCGAGGGTCTCGCGCACGAAGGCGCTCGGCACGATGACCTGATCGCTGAGTGCGAGTTCGCGATCCTTGCGCGCGAGCTTGCCGGGGCTGTCTGCGAGGATGGTAAGGGTCGCCGCCCACTCGGGCTGGAGCTCCCGCTCCTCGAGCAGCAGAATCTGGTGCGCCCGCCAGTAGCCGATCGGCAGCTCATAGGTGGAGGCGATGCCGCGCTCGCGGGCCGCCTCCAGGCTGTGCAGCGCGCCGTCCTCGTAGACGTAGATGTGGTCGAGGCCCGGACGCGCGCGCAGGCGGCGGGCGAAATCGCGATCGAGGGCGCGGTAGACCCCATCGGGGCTGCAGAAGCCGTGCTCGTGCCCGACCAGGCGCTCGAAACCCAGGCCGAGGCCGCCGGCGGCCAGGCGGACGATCTCGCGCAGCGGATGCGTCCGCGTCACCGCCAGCACCTCGGGCGGGAGGGTGCGCCGGTTGACCTGGGCACGCAAGCGCTGGGGCAGCAGGCGATCGACCATCCAGCTCGGGTCCCAGGCCAGGCAGGTGGTGAACTCGCGCAGCACGCCGGCCTGCGCGAAGGCGAGGGCGGCCTGGCGGACGTTGGCGTTGCCGGTGGGATGCGACATGGCGAGCCTCATCGCGCCACCTGCACGGCGCTGCCATTGCACCCGTCGGCGGTCAGCTCTCTGGCCACCGCCTGGGCGAGCCGCCCGGCATGGTGCCCGCGATACCAGTCCCAGGCCGCGCTGGCGATCGGCTGCAGCGCGCCGGCGTCGGCAGGGGGGCTGACCAGGTACTCCCGCCCGCTCTGCAGGCCATCGGCGGCGGGGTACCCCCTACACGACAGCGTCGCCAGGCCATGGCTGCAGTAGGAGGCGAACACTCCCGATTTCCCCAGCGGCTTGTCGCCATTGTTGATCAGGCCGACCCGGCAGCGCAGCAGCAGGGCGGAGACCCGCTCCGCCGTCAGGGTGCCGTGCGGCACCACCTCCAGGCCGTCGACACCGGGGAGGCGTTCGGAGGCGATGGCGGCGCCGACATCATGGAGGGTGCGCAGGCCGAGCGTGCGCGCCAGGGTGCGGAGTTGGCCAGCGTTGTCGCGGTAGATCTGCGCGCGCACGCTCGGCCGCCCGAAGACCACCAGTGCCGGCTCGCGCTCGGCGAGGCCAGGCACCGCGCTCGGCTCGCCGACATTGGAGGGCACCGGCCAGGTCGAGAGCGGGCGCGCCTCGCCCCACAGCCAGCGCGCATAGGCCTCGAGGCTGGTGAAGGCGCCGTCGCCCAGGCGGCACAGGCGGCGGGCGATCATGCGCTGCACCGGCGATAGCCAGAAGGCGCTGCTCCAGGGCGGCCCGCTGGCGTAGAGCTCATGGAACATCACCAGTAGGCGGCGCTGCGCCTGCGCGCGCCGCCAGCGCTCCAGGCCGTGCACCAGCCACCAGGGGCAGCCGCGCTGCTGGTAGGCGTAATTGACGAAATGCAGCAGCACGGTCTCGCGTCCGCCCAGAGCCTCGGCGAGGGCGGTGGCGGTATGGGCGGCCAGGTGCTCGGCCCCGTCGGCGATGGGGCAGAGCGGATCGGTGACCAGGAAGCGGGATGCCAGGCCGGCATCGCTGTTCAGCCGCTGGGCGAGCAACCAGGCGTAATCGCCGACGCCATCGATGGCCGGCGGCAGGCGGGGCACGATCTGGGTCAGGTCGGTCATGGTGGCGGAGGGCCTGCGGCCACCGTCCCGGCGGCGGGGCCGGCGGGCGGGGAGAGTCTGAACCGGCGCAGGCCGCGCCAGCTGTCGAAGGCGCACAGCAGCGCATTCGGCAGCTGGGTGGTGATAGAGAAGAGCAGGGCGCCGTGCACGGTGGTGACATCGATGGCGAAGGCCATGGCCACCTGCATGGCGATGGTGCAGGGGATGTTGAAGAGCGATGATGCGGTGATCCAGGCGCGCGCGGCGTTGAGCGACCACACCGCGCCGATGAGGAAGCTGATCATCAGGTTGCCGACCATCAGCGGCAGTTCGGCCTGGAGGTGGTGGTACTGCGAGCCGAGCAGCAGCAGCGCGGGGGCGGGGAACAGCCAGCACGCTCCGGTGAGCGCCAACGCCACCGCGGTCAGGCCGCTGAGGATGGTGCGGTAGCGCCGGACGAGCGTCTCGGGATCCTGGAGGCGGGCGACGCCAGGGACCAGGATGTTGGTGAGCATGGCGGAGAGGAAGGAGACCAGGAAGGAGAAGCGCCCGAGGGCGCCGTAGTCGGCCACCGCGCCATGCCCACCGAGGAAGCCGAGCAGCCAGAGCGCGAGCTGGCCCTGGATGCAGAAGAAGATGCCGTTGGCGGCCTGCAGGCGCATCAGCCGGCGGATCTCCTGATGATCGGACTCCACCGCCGGGGCGCCGAGGTCGACGTGCGGAGCGAGGCGCCGTTGGAGAAGCACGGTGCGCGCGAGCAGCTGCAGGACATCGGAGCCCAGCGCCAGCGCGAGCGAGAGGGTGTGGGTGGCCACTGCCAGGGCGATGGTCGAGATGCGCACCAGCGCGCTGCGCAGATCGATGGCCTGCGCCTGGCCAACCTCGCCGCGCAGCAGCAGCACGCGCACCAGCACCGCGACGCGCAGGTCGAGCCCGAGCCCGATGAGCGACAGCGCGACCGCGAGCGCGACCTGGATCCAATCCGCGCCGGCGCGGCGTAGCAGGATGACCATCAAGGGCATGAGCAGCGGCACCACCACCAGGGCCAGCCACCAGCGTGCCCGCATGGCGCTGGCGATCAGCGCGCCGAAGCGCTCGCGGTTGTGATGCACCCGCCCGCCGATGGAGATTACCGCCGTGCTGATGCCCATGTCGCAGAGGGTATGGATGGTCATCGACATGCTCAAGGCGACGGTAAGGAGCGCATACTCGTCGTGCGGCATCAGCCAGACCAGCATCAGCCCGCTGAGCTGGCCGATGCCCTGGATCCCGATCTGGTAGAGCGAGAAGGCGGTGAAACGCTTGAGCCGTGACCACCACATGAGCGCGTGCCCGGGCCTGCCGATCAGCTGCGCCGCAGGAAGCGACCGATCATCGCCCCCACCCGGGCGCTGATGAGTTTCCAGGCCATCATTCCTGGGCTGAACAGGCGCAACGGGCGCTCCATGACCGCGAGGAAGCGCTTGTCCGGGAGGGTGGGCGGACGCCCGCCGAGGGCTTGCAGGATGAACTTCTTGCGCCAGGGCTTGGGCTGGCCGATGGCATGCGACATGACGTAGCCGCCGGGGACGAAATCCATGGCATCGGCGCTGATCACGCTGATCGGGCAGTCGCAGCGCTCAAGGGCGGCATTGAGCATGTCCTGGTCGGGGGTGTGGAAGATATAGGTGCGGTCGTGGTTGTGGTAGGAGTCTTTGCTGCCGATGGCGGCGAAGGCCTGGTCCTGGAAGGCGATCCATTCATCGAGCATGCGCAGGCAGCTGCTCGGCAGGCCAATGAAGCCAGAGTTGATGTAGACCTCGAGCTGGCGGTGGTTCATCGGCAGATCCTTGCCGGCGAAGAAGCGGCGCCAGATCAGGCGCAGGGGATGAGTCGAGGGGAACGGGCCATTGATGTCGGTGACTAGGGCCACGGCATCCTGCGCCCATTCGCGAATGAAGGCCCAGCTGCAGAAGACCACGATGTCGGGATCGAAATAGTAGATCTGCACCGGGTCGCTGCCGGCGAGGCGCAGGACCTGCTGCATGAATTGCGGCTTGTAGTTGGCTAAGTGCCAATCGGTTGTGAGCGGAACCAGGCGCAGTTCGATGCCGGGTTCGATGCGGAAGGAGTCGGCATCCGCGCCGGCCTGACATTGCCCGAGCCAGAACGGCTTGGCCCCCCGGTAGCCGATGTAGATGGTGCCGGCGAAGCCGGAGCGGTGCAGGGAATTGATCAGCGAACCGACGCCGCAGTCGTAATGACCTTCATAGAGGGTGCAGACGATCTGGGCGGGAATGGCGGTACTCATGGGCGGAGAGCTTCCTTTGGCGACGAAGGCGACGAAGGCGA
>JAYVMM010000409.1:0-1974 GCA_043758975.1 Planctomycetota bacterium
GGCCTCGATCCCTGGCTGCGCGCCGAGGGGGTGGCCGGCAAGGAGGTGCTGTGCCTGGGCGCCGGCGGCGGGCGCCACGGGCCGCTTTTGGCGCGCGCCGGCGCCTGCGTCACCGTGGTTGACCTCAGCGAGGAGCAGCTGGCGCACGACCGCCGCGCCGCGCTCGAGCACCATCTTCCGCTGATCGTGATGTGCGCCTCGCTCGATGAGCTCGGCGCGCTCGCCGACGCCAGCTTCGCGGTGGTGGTGCAGCCGGTCGCCGCCTGCTACCTGCCCGACCTCGCGCGCCTGCACCACGAGGTGGCGCGCGTGCTCGCGCCCGGCGGGCTCTATGTGGTCCAGCACAAGCAGCCGTGCTCGCTGCAGGCGGAGGCGCTGCCGCGCGGCGACGGCTACCTGGTGCGCGAGCACTACCTCAGCGGCCAGCTGGTCGCCGAGCAGCCCGGGGTGGCGCATCGCGAGAGCGGCACGGCTGAGTTCCTCCATCCGCTCGAGGCGCTGGTCGGCGGCTTGTGCCGCGCCGGCTTCCTCATCGAGGATCTCAGTGAACCGGTGCTGGCTGACGCCTTCGCCCCCAGCGGCTCCTTCGAGCACCGCTCGCTTTTCCTGCCGCCCTACCTCAAGCTCAAGGCCCGCCGACGCGCCTGAGCTGTCCGGGCGGTCCTGCCGTCCGCCGGCGAGGTCGGCTTACTCGGGCCCGGGCACGGCGTAGGGGTTCTCCGTCGCTGCGGCAGGGGCGGTCGCGCGGGCATAGCCCAGGCTGGCGAGAGCGAGGCCGGCCCCCGATTCCGTCCAACTCCTCTTGATCATGGCAGCGGCCCGCGCGGCTCCCTGGTCGCCCAGGATCTCCGCCCAGTCGCCCTGGCTCAGAGCGAGCTCCACTCGCGGCGCGACCTCCACGAGACCCCGACCAGGGATCCCGTTGTCTGCCGCGAGGCGTGAAGATCGCTGTCTGGTCTGGTTTTCTGCGCAAAACGGGTAATCAGATGAAAGGGACGTCCTGCTTGCTCCCGCCTAGATTATGACCATAATTCTGGTCATGATCACCTCCCGCTCCATTGCCAATGCCAAGGCTCATTTCACTGAGTGCATCGACCGTGCTGAGGCCGGAGATCCAGTGATGATCACTCGGCACGGCAAGCCGGTTGCCGCCATCGTTCGTGCCAACGATCTCATCGTGCTATCGCGGCTGCACGATGATGACCCGAAATCTGGACTCGCTGGCATCCTTGATTCCTGGAACGACGACGAGGGACTCGCCAATACCTTGGACGCCATCGTCAAACGTCGCGCCCTGCCGCGGCGCGTGCCCACCTTGAAGTAAGCATGCCGTATCTGTTTGACACCAGTGCCATTTCCATCGCCATGAGCCCTCGGCGCATCGAGCGTCATCCTCGGTTTGGCGCATGGCTGCGACGCTTGCCTCGCAGCGAACAGTTCACGTGCACAACCGTAGTCGGGGAACTGCGCTTCGGAGCGCTACACCATACCGAGATTACCCAAGTCCTGATGACGCGCATTGATGCCGTCCTCAGTCGCTTGACCGTATTATCCTATGACGTACGTGCGGCAGAGCACTATGCCGTGGTGCGCGCCGCGCTGGCGGCCAAGGGAAAGGAAATTGGCGAAGCAGATATGCAGATCGCCGCGTGCGCCCTCGCACATGCCTGCCACGTAGTGACCGCGAACGGCAAACATTTCTCGCGAGTCGCCGGATTGCAGGTACATATCGTCGAATTAGCCTAGGAGCATTGGAAACAGTTCCATTGGTGCTCATTGCTCCCAGACGACTGCACGCATCATACTTAAATTGATATTTTCAGGCGGCCATCCCTTTATGCATGTCATTACACACAATTCCTTGCCTTCGGACCGGATGAAAACCGTCGAGCAGAATCTTCTGGCTTCAGCGAATTGAGCTTATAGCATCCGTTCATGAATATCCTTACCCCCAGTCGCCCAGATCCGGTTGCC
>JAYVMM010000410.1:0-3310 GCA_043758975.1 Planctomycetota bacterium
GCGGGGCCGGGCTGATGGGGGTGGCATCCTACAGCCTGGACACCGCCGGCGCGATCTCCGCGGCCTATTCCTTCACCGCCAAGGCCGAGCTGGCGCTCAACAGCCTCAACTTCAGCCTCGATGCCGCCGCACTCACCCTGGTCGGCGGGCAGTGGCAGGCCGATAAGAGCCATGGCAGCTTCGCCGCCGACTTCGGCCAGCCCACCCTGTTCAGCGGCAAGGTGCGCTCCTGCAGCGTGCGCACCACCGATGGGCGCGAGTTGACGGTGACCTTCGGCACCCCCACTCAGCTCTTGATCCAGGACAATCGCCGCTGGGCGCCGAGCTTCTCGCTGCGCATCGAGGCCAAGGCCGCGCTCCACCAGGGCGAGAGCAGCGATCTCGCGCTGCAGCTGAGCACCATCGACCGCCTCGACCTCGCCTTCGACCATCCCCTCACCATCGCCGCCGGCGCGCAGTGGATCCCCCTGACGCCCGAGCTCGACGTGCTGCCGGGCTCGGCGCTCGACTTCTCCGCGCTTAGTGGGCGCGACGCGCCGGCCGGCAGCCGCGGGCGGGTGGTGGCGCGCCCCGACGGGCAGTTCGCCTTCGCCGACGACCCCGCCACCGCGCGGCGCTTCTACGGCGTCAACCTCTGCTTCGGTGCTCAGTACCTCGCCCACGCCGATGCCGACCGCCTGGGCGACCGCTTGCTGCGCCTGGGCTACAACGCGGTACGCATCCACCACTATGAGGACGCCCTCACCCATGGGCGCGCGCTCGCTGAACTCGACCCCGAGGCCCTCGACCGCCTCGACTACCTGGTCGCCGGGCTGGGCCGGCGTGGGCTCTACGTCACCACCGACCTCTTCGTCTCGCGCACCGTCAGCCCTACTGAGCTCGGCCTGCCCGACGGCCCGCCGCTCAACTTCAAGGTCCTGGTGCCGGTGCTCGCCCGCGCACGCGAGAACTGGCAGGCCTTCGCCACCCTCCTGCTCGGCCACCGCAACCCCTACAACGGCAAGCGCTGGGCCGATGATCCCACCCTAGCGTGGCTGTCGCTGATCAACGAAGGCAATGTCGAGAACTACTACGGCGAGCTGGTGCGCCTGCCGGCGTGGCGCGCCGCCTTCGCCGCCTGGCTGCGCGAACGCTACGCCGACCGTGCCGCGCTCGCCCTCGCGTGGGGTGAGGAACTGCGCGCCGAGGAAGACCCCGCCGCCGGCGAGGTCGCGCTGCCGGCGGACTGCAACGACGGCAGCCGACGCAGCCGCGATGTACTGCAGTTCCTCACCGCCACCGAACAGGCGCTGTTCCGCCGCCTGGCAGCGTTCATCCACAAGGACCTCGGCTGCGCCGCCCTGCTCACCAACACCAATGCCTGGACCAACCGCGTGACCGGGCAGCTGGTGCGCACCGACTACGACTACGTCGATGACCACTTCTACGTCGACCACCCGACCTTCCTCGAGCGCCCCTGGCAGCTGCCCAGCCGCTCTGCCAATGAGAACCCGTTGCGCCCGGGCGGGGTGGGCGGTTGCGCCAGCGCCTTCGTGCGCCTGTGGGACAAGCCCTTCACCGTCACCGAATACGATTACTGCGCGCCCGGGCGCTACCGCGGCCTGGGCGGCCTGCTCACCGGCGCGCTCGGCGCGCTGCAGGGCTGGGGCGGGATCTGGCGCTTCGCCTACAGCCATGGCGCCGCGGAGGAGCTTGCGCCCGCGCGCATGGACTACTTCAACCTCGCCTCCGACCCGCTCAGCCAGGCCTCCGATCGCGCCGCGCTGTGCCTCTTCCTGCGCGGTGACCTGCGCCCGGCGGCGCACCGCGTCGCGCTCACCTTCCGCGGCTACGAACTTGCCGAGCCCGCCGCCAGCAACCCGCGCCTGGCACCGGCGTGGGACGAGCTCGCGCTCGTCACCGGCGTGGGAACCCTGGTGCTGGGTGGCGACCAGGCACCGCCGGGTTTCGCCGCCACCTATGCCGCTCGGCGCGGTGGCGCCGCCGCCGACGCCCCCGCCGCGCCCTACGCCAGCGGGCGCGACGCCATGGTCGCCGACTTGCGCACGCGCGGCGTGCTCGACGCGCGCACCGGCGTGGACGCGACCGGGACGCGCGCCGACACCGATGAGCTCACCATCGACAACCTGCACGGCACCCTGGTCATCGATACCCCGCGCAGCGCGGGCTTCTTCACCACCGGTGGCCCCCTGCGCGCGACGCGCGCCGGGGTGGCGGTGCTCGCGGCGAGCGCGCCGGCGACGCTCTTCGTCACCGCCCTCGATGGCCAGCCGATCCACGGCAGCCGGCGGCTGCTGCTCACCCACCTCACCGAGGTGCAGAACAGCGGGGCGCGCTTCGCCGAGAGCGCCGAGCGCACCCTGCTCGACTGGGGCGGGCTGCCCCACCTCGCTGCCGCCGGCAGCGTCCGCCTCGAGCTGACCCTTGCTGACCCTGCCGGGCTTTCGGTATGGGCGTTGGCGGACAGCGGGCGGCGCCTGGCCGAGGTCCCGGTCGAGCGCGGCGCCGGCACCCTCACCGTCACCCTTGAGATCGGCATAGCGCAGGGTGCGCACCTGCTCTACGAGGTCGCCCCGCGCTGAGCGCCCCAGTGGCGCGCGCCGGCGTAAAATGACCGTACATACTGTTGTTGACTGGGCAGGCAGGCGGTCATCATCACCCGCCGCCGTAGGGCGGACCAGGCGGCATTTCCCCCTGCCCCCGACGGCCCATCACCACCACTACCTACCCCGGAGCGCATCATGTCACTCGTCCAAAAGAAGGCCCCCGACTTCAAGGCCACCGCCGTGCTGCCCGATGGCAGCTTCAAGGACATCAAGCTCAGCGACTACAAGGGCAAGTGGGTCGTGCTGTTCTTCTACCCGCTCGACTTCACCTTCGTCTGCCCGACCGAGATCATCGCCTTCAGCGACAAGATCAAGGATTTCCACGGCATCGGCGCCGAAGTCATCGGCGTGAGTGTGGACAGCCACTTCACCCACCTCGCCTGGCGCAACACCGCGCGCAAGGACGGCGGTCTGGGCGAGCTCGGCTACCCGCTGGTCGCCGACCTCAACAAGTCGATCGCGCGCGACTACGGCGTGCTGATCGAGGATGCCGGCATCGCCCTGCGCGGGCTGTTCATCATCGATCCTGAGGGCGTCATCCGCGCCGCCACCGTGCATGACCTGCCGGTCGGTCGCAATGTCGATGAGGCGGTGCGCGTGATCAAGGCCTTCCAGTTCGTCGCCAAGAACGGTGAGGTGTGCCCGGCCAACTGGACCGAGGGCAAGGCGACCATGAAGGCCGACCCCAAGGGCGCCAAGTCCTA
>JAYVMM010000411.1:0-4253 GCA_043758975.1 Planctomycetota bacterium
CGATCGCCAAGCAGGTGTCGAGGCCGATGAGGTCGGCGAGCGCGAACGGCCCCAACGGATGGTTGAGCCCGAGGCGGATGCCGGCGTCGATGTCCTCGAGCGTGCCCACCGCCTCCTCGAGCGCGAGGCAGGCCTCGTTGAGGTAGGGGATGAGCAGGCGGTTGACGATGAAGCCGGGGCTGTCCTTGGCCACCACCACGGTCTTGCCCAGGCGCTGGGCGAGGGCCACCACCGCGGCGCAGCAGGCGTCAGAGGTGGCGAGGCCGCGCACCACCTCGACCAGCTGCATCACCGGCACCGGATTCATGAAGTGCATGCCGATGACCTGCTGCGGGCGCTTGGTCGCACCCGCGAGCAGGGTGATGGAGATCGCCGAGGTGTTGGAGGCGAGGATGGCCTGAGGAAGCAGCACGCGGTCGAGCTCGCTGAAGATGGCGAGCTTGAGCTTTTGGTCCTCGCTCGCGGCCTCGATCACCAGCGCGCATCCAGCAAGAGCGTCGGTACCGGCGGCGACGGTGATGCGCGCGAGCACGGCCGCGCGCGCCGCGGCGGTGAGCTTGCCCTTGGCTTCCAGTCTCGCGAGCGCCTCGTCGATGCGCGTGTGCGCGCGCGCCGCGGCGCCGGGCGCGGCGTCGAGCAGCGCTACGCGGTAGCCGGCCTGCGCCACCACCTGGGCGATGCCGCCGCCCATGGTCCCGGCCCCGACCACGCCGATGAGATCATCGTCCTGCATCAGGCCGCCTTTTCGCGCGCCAAGGTCAGCGCCAGCGCCTCGCCGCCGCCGATGCACAGCGCCGCGCAGCCGTAGCGCAGCTGGCGCGCGGCGAGGGAGTGCAGCAGGGTCACCAGCAGGCGCGCGCCGGTGGCGCCGAGCGGGTGGCCGAGGCTGACCGCGCCGCCATCGACGTTGACGCGGGCGGGATCGAGCCCGAGCAGGCGCTGGTTGGCGAGGGCAACCACCGCAAAGGCCTCGTTGATCTCGTAGAGGTCGACGTCGTCCTTGGCCAGCCCGGACTTCGCGAGCGCGGCAGCGATCGCCGGCGCCGGCGCGGTGGTGAACCATTCCGGCGCCTGGGCATGCCCGGCGCCGGCGAGCAAGGTGCAAAGCGGGCGCAGTCCGCGGCGCGCCGCCGCGCCCGCCTCCATCAGCACCAGCGCCGCGGCACCGTCGGCAAGCGTCGAGGCATTGCCCGCGGTGACCGTGCCATCAGCGGCGAAGGCCGGGCGCAGCCCCGCTAGGCGTGCGGGGTCGCCGCGCGCGGGTTCTTCGTCGAGCGTAACCTCGAGCGGCGGTCCCTTGCGGCTTGGCACGCAGACCGGCGTGATCTCGGCCGCCAGGCGCCCGCTGCGCTGGGCAGCGAGCGCGCGGCGGTAGGATTCTGCCGTATAGGCGTCCTGCTCGGCGCGCGTGATGCGGTGCTCGCGCGCGCATTTCTCCGCGCAGGCGCCCATGTGCTGGTTACTGCCGGGATCCCACAGGCCATCGAGAATCAAGCCGTCGACCGCACTGGCATGGCCCAGGCGCATGCCGGCGCGCGCGCCCGGCAGGTAGTAGGGCACCCGCGACATCGACTCCATGCCGCCGGCGACCATCACCTCGGCTTCGCCCAGGCGGATCGCCTGCATCGCCTGCAGCACCGCCATCAGGCCCGAGCCGCACACCTTGTTGATGGTAGTGCACGGGATGCTCACCGGCAGTCCGGCGCCCAGCGCCGCCTGGCGCGCCGGCGCCTGGCCGAGCCCGGCCTGGAGCACGCAGCCGAGCAGCACCTCCTGCACCTCCTCCGGCGCCACCCCGGAGCGCGCGAGGGCGCCGGCGATCGCCGCGGCGCCGAGCTCGGGCGCGCTGAGCGCGGCGAGCGTGCCCTGGAAGGCCCCGATGGGGGTGCGGCAGGCACCGACGACCACCACTTCGCGCATGCCTGAGGGTATCCGCGTGCGGGGCGATAGCCATCCTGGGGCAGCGCGATTTCGACGCGTTCGTGCGCGCGTGCGCCACAGCCCGCCACAGCCCGGCAGGCGCGCCAGCGCCTGCCGGGCTGTCTAGCTCAGCTGGAACAGGCCCATGAAGTCCACCACCGGGGTCGCCGCCAGGCGCGCAGGGTCGTGGTAGAGCACGAGGATGCGCTGGCAGCGCTCCTCCGGCAGCCGGCCGCGGAGCCCTACGGCGAACTTGGCCTCCAGCAGGGGGATGCCCTCGGCGCGCCGGCGGCGATGGCCGAGCGGGTATTCCACCGCGATGCGCGCGCTGGTGGCTTGGTCGCGGTAGGTGAGCTGGATGGCATTGGCGATCGAGCGCTTGTCGGGATCGAGGTAGTCGCGGCTGTAGGCCGGCTCCTCGACCACCGTCATCAGCGCGCGCAGGCGGTCGATCTCCGGGTGGGCGCGGTGGTAGGCGTCCTCGTAATGGCTGGCGGTGAGCGTGCCCTCGAGCAGGCCGATGGCGATCATGTACTGCAGGCAGTGGTCGCGGTCGGCGGGGTTGTCGAGCACGCCGTCCTTGGCGATGATGCGCAGTGCCGACTCGTGCGTCCACACCGTGATGCGCTCCAGCGCGAAGGCGCGCGCGCGCGCCTCCTGATGCAGGCTGATCGCCGCCTCGACCGCGGTCTGGGCGTGGAACTCGGCGGGGTAGGCGATCTTGAACAGCACCTGCTCCATCACGTAGCTGGCGAAGGGGCGCTCGCGCTCCACCGCCTTGCCGCCGAACAGCGCGTCCTGGAAGCCCCAGCGCGGCGCGCTCAGGGCCGAGGGCAGGCCGATCTCGCCGCCCAGGGTTATCAAAGCGAGGCGCACCGCGCGCGCGGTGGCGTCGCCGGCGGCCCAGCTCTTGCGCGGGCCGGTGTTGGGCGCGTGGCGGTAGGTGCGCAGGGGATGACCGTCGACCCACGCCTGCGACAGCGCGTCGATGATGTGGTTGCGGCTGCCGCCGAGCAGGCGGGTGGCGACCGCGGTGGAGGCGACCTTGACCAGGATGACGTGGTCGAGGCCGACGCGGTTGAAGGCGTTGCGCAGCGCGAGCACGCCCTGGATCTCGTGCGCCTGGATCATCGCCGCCAGCACCGCCTGCATGGTCACTCCCACGCCGCGGCAGCGACCCAGGTAGTCCGCCACCGCGAGGATGGCGCCGAGGTTGTCGGAGGGGTGGCCCCACTCGGCGGCCAGCCAGGTGTCGTTGAAGTCGAGCCAGCGCACCATGCAGCCGATGTTGAAGGCGGCGTGCACCGGATCGAGCTCATAGGCGGTGCCCGGCACGCGCACGCCGCCGGGCATGCCCGCGCCCGGCACCACCGGGCCGAGATGGCGGGTGCAGGCCGGAAAACTGAGCGCCTGCAGCCCGCAGCCGAGGGTGTCCATCAGGCAGTGGCGCGCGGTGTCGTAGGCTTCGGGGCTGAAGGCGGTGTCGCCGAGCACGTAGTCGGCGATCTCGACCAGCAGGCGGTCGGGCGGCGGGCGCGCGCTGGTCCGCTCAGCGCCCATCGCCGCCTCCCTCAGCGCGCTCTCGCAGCGGCACGAAGGGACGCTCTGGCGGCCCGGTGTACTCCGCGCTCGGGCGGATGATCTTGCCGTCGGCGCGCTGCTCGATGACGTGCGCCGCCCAGCCGCTGGTGCGACTGATCACGAACAGCGGGGTGAACAGTGCGGTAGGTACGCCCAGGCTGTGGTAGGACACCGCCGAATACCAGTCGAGGTTGGGGAACATCGCTTTCGCCGACCACATCACCGCTTCGATCCGCGCGGCGATGGCGAACAGCTTGCCTGCGCGGTCGAGGCTGCGCGCCACCTCCTTGATGATGGAATTGCGCGGATCGCCGGTGGTGTAGACCGGATGGCCGAAGCCGAGGATGACCTCGCGCGCCTGCAGCCGCCGCAGGATGTCTCCTTCCGCTTCGTCAGGGTCGCGGTAGCGGCTGAGCACCTCGAAGGCGGCCTCGTTGGCGCCGCCGTGCTTGGGCCCGCGCAGGGCGCCGATGGCGCCGGTGACCGCCGAGTGCAGGTCGGAGCCGGTCCCGCTGATAACCCGTGCGGTGAAGGTCGAGGCGTTGAACTCGTGCTCGGCGTAGAGGATAAGCGAGACCTCCATCGCCGCGACCTCCGCCGCGCTGGCGCGTTCCCCGCGCAGCAGGTGGAGGAAGTGCCCGCCAATGGTCGGCTCCGGGCTTACGGGATCGATGCGCACGCCGTTCCTCGCGAAGTGGTGCCAGTAGAGCAGCGCCGGGGCGAGCACCGCGAGCAGGCGGTCGGCGAGGTCG
>JAYVMM010000412.1:0-4032 GCA_043758975.1 Planctomycetota bacterium
ATCGGGGTTGGAGCCGAAGAGGTTGCCGCCCAGGCACCAGGCGGCGCGCACCTCCCCGGCGTGCGCGCGCTCCATTGAGGCCATGGTGTCGAGTCCGGGGGTCTGCGGCAGGCGCACGCGGAAATGGGACTCCAGGCGGTGGAAGACCTCGTCCTTGAGCTTGGGCGTCACCCCCACCGTGCCCAGACCCTGGATGTTGGAGTGGCCGCGCAGCGGCAGCAGGCCGCCGCCCTGCCGCCCGACCATGCCGCGCATGAGCGCGAGATCGGCGATCATGCGTACGTTGTCGACGCCGTGAAGATGGTGGGTGATGCCCATGGCCCAGGCGAACACCGTGGTGCGCGAGCGCTGCACGCGCTCGGCGAGCTCCATCAGCTGGGCGCGCGGCACCCCGGAAGCGTGTGCGAGGGCGGCGGGATCGAGCTCGCGCAGGGCCTGCTCGAGCTCGCTCCAGCCGCTGGTGTGCGCCGCGAGGTAGGGCAGGTCGACCGCGCCGCGCTCGAGCAGCTCACGCGCGAGCCCGGCGAAGAGGGCGATGTCGCCGCCGATGTGTGGCTGGAGGTAGAGGTCGGCGATGGTGGTGCCGAAGAGCAGGCTACGCGGGTCGGACGGCACCTTGAAGCGCTCGAGGCCGACTTCGCGCAGGGGGTTGACCACCACCACTTCGCCGCCTCGCCGCTTGAGGTCCATCAGCGTGCGCATCAGGCGTGGATGATTGGAGGCGGGGTTGCCGCCGATCAGCACCACCAGGTCGGTGTGCTCCAGGTCGGCGAGCTGGACGGTGCCCGCCGAGGAGCCGAGCATGCTGCCCAGGCCGACGCCGGAGGCCTGGTGGCAGTAGAAGGAGCAGTTGTTGACGTTGTTGGTGCCGTAGATGCGCGCGAAGAGCTGGAGCAGGAAGCCCGCCTCGTTGGACGAGCGCCCGCTGAAATAGAAGAAGGTCTGCTCCGGCGGCGATCCCTGCAGGCGCGCCGCCAGCCGGCTGAAGGCCTCCTCCCAGCTGGCGGGGCGGTAGCCCGCAGCACCCGCCTCGGCGACCACCGGCACGGTCAGCCGCCCGAGGCGCTCAAGCTGGCGCGGGCTCAGCCCTTCCAGGTGCTCCCAACCGGCGGCGAGGGCCACCGCCGGGATCGCCGGCTGGAGGTCGGCCGCCGCGGCCTGAATCGACTTCTTGCAGAATTCGGGAAAATGCCCGGCCTCGTTGACCATGCCGCCGCGCTGCCCGCCCATGCCCAAGGCGCAGGTCTTGCAGGCGTTGCGTGAGCGCATCGCATGCCACATGCCGAGGAAGCCGGCGCTCCCGGCCTTGGCCAAGGTGTAGCCGATGGCATGCCAGCCGCCGCCGGCGCGCGGCGGTTTCATGCGGAAAATGCCGTCTGGACCATCACCCCATCGTTCACTGTGCTAGGGCAGGCGTCAAGCCGCCCATGCCCCGCACGCCACGGCTGCTTGACCCATCCTGCGCAGGGGGACAGTGGGCTTGTCCTGGCACGCCGCCTGGCCCGCTCCGCCCGAGGTCGCCGCGCGATGCTGAATTCGGCCTATCTGCGCCTGTCGGTCACCGACCGCTGCAATCTGCGCTGCGTCTACTGCCTGCCTGAGGCCGCCAGCTTCGCCGCCACTACGGCTCAACCGGCGGAACTGATGCGCCTGTGCGAGCTGCTGAACGACGTGGTGCGCGTGCGCAAGCTGCGCATCACCGGCGGCGAGCCGACCATCGCCCCCGCCCTGCTCGACCATGTCCGCCATGCGGACCATCGCCCCCGCCCTGCTCGACCATGTCCGCCATGCGCGCACGCTGTGCGACGAGGTGTGCATGACCACCAACGGCGTGGCGCTCGAGCCGCTGCTGCCCGCCCTGCGCGATGCCGGCCTGGTGCGCCTGAACATCTCTCTCGACACCGTCACCGCCGCGGACTTCCAGCGCCTCAGCCGCCGCGAGGGCCTGGCCCAGGTGGTGGCGGCCATCCGCGCCAGCGTGCGCCTCGGCTTCCAGCCGGTGAAGATCAACGCCGTCGCCTTGCGCGGCAGCGACGCCGCCGGATTGGTGCGCTTCGCCGCCTGGGAGGGGGTCCACCTGCGCTTCATCGAGCTGATGCCCATCGGCGAAGCGCGCGCCATGGCCCATGAGCGCATCACCGCAGCCGAGCTGCGCGCGCGCCTGGATGAGGCCGGCATCCGCCTGGAGGAGCGTCAGGACCGCGACGAGCCCACCTCTCGCGTATGGGCGATTGAGGGCCACGACCCGGCCCAGACCTCGGTCGGCTTCATCACCACCATGAGCGCGCCCTTCTGCGCCACCTGCGACCGCCTGCGCCTGTCCAGCCAGGGCCGCCTGTTCACCTGCCTGATGGACAACCAGGGCACTGACCTGCTCACCCCACTGCGCGCCGGCGACTTGGACGGGGTGCGCACGCGCGCGCGCACCGCCATCGCCGGCAAGCGCCCGCCCGCGGTCATGCTCCGCCACGAGGTCATGGCCTCGATCGGGGGCTGAATGGCGGCGAGCAGTCGGTCGCGCACCCGTCCGCCTGGCGCCCCGCAGCGACCAGCGCTGTCGCATGTGGATGCGTCCGGGCAGGCGCGCATGGTCGATGTCGGCGCCAAGCCGGTGACCGCGCGCAGCGCCACCGCGCGCGCCCTGGTCCGCCTGCCCGCAGTGTGTGCGCGCGCGCTGCAGGCCGCCCGCTCGCCCAAGGGCGACGTGCTCGGCACCGCGCGCCTGGCCGGCATCCAGGCGGCCAAGCGCACCGCCGGGCTGATCCCGCTCTGCCATGTGCTGCCGCTCGATGCGGTCGAGCTCGCCTTCGCTTCCCGGGCCCGCGGACGCGTGCTGGCGATCCAGTGCACGGTGCGTTGCCGCGGCGCCACCGGGGTGGAGATGGAGGCCCTGACCGGGGCTACGATCGCCGCCCTGACCGTCTACGACATGCTCAAGGCACTCAGCCACGATATCCGCATCGACGGCGTCGAGCTGCTCGCCAAGAGCGGCGGGCGCTCCGGCGACATCCGCCGCCGGGCCGCCGCCGGGGGGAGGCGCCGGTGATCACCTACGCCGAGGCCATGGCACTGATCGCCGCGCTGCCGCTGCGCTCGACCGTGGAGCGCCTGCCGCTCGCGGCGGCGCGCGGCAGGATCCTCACTGAGGACCTGGTGCTGCCGCGCGACCAGCCGTCCTTCGATCGTGCCACCATGGACGGCTACGCGGTGGCGGTGCCGGTGGACGGCAGCGCCATCCCGGCGGCTTTCACCGTGGTCGGCGAGGTGCACGCCGGCAGCGTCTGGCCTGGAACGCTGCGCCCCGGCGAGGCGGTGGCGATCAACACCGGCGCGCCCTGCCCGCCCGGGACTACGGTAGTGCCTTTCGAACTGGTGCGTCCCGAGCCGTGTTCAGATCCTGCCCGCATCCAGCTGCTGTGGGACGCGCTTGAGCGGCTGCCCGGGCGCAACATCGCCTGGACCGGTGAAGACGGTCGCCAGGGAGCGGTGGTTGCACGTGCGGGCACCCAACTGACTCCAGTGGTGGCGGCGCTTGCCGGCATGTGCGGGCGCAGCGAGGTCGCTGTCGCGGTGCCCCCACGCCTCTCCGCCATCACCACCGGCGACGAAGTGCTCGCGACCGGAGCCGCCGGCATCGGCGACAGCAACGGCCCCTTCCTCGACGGCTTCGCCCACGCGCTCGGAGTGCCCCTGGTCCGGCAGCAGGTCGGCGACCAGCCCAAGCGCCTGGAAGAGGCCATCCGCGCTGCCCATGCCGCCAGCGATATCGTCATCACCACCGGCGGAGTGAGCACCTCGGCCAGCGACCTGGTACCGGCTGCTGCCCAGGCCTGCGGCTTCGCCACCGTCTTCCACCGCGTCGACATCCAGCCCGGCAAGCCGGTGCTATTGGCGCGCCACGCCGACGGCGGCCTGCTCGTCGGCCTGCCCGGCAACGCGGTCAGCGTGGTGGCGACGGCGCACCTTGTCCTGCTGCCGGTGCTCGGTCGCCTGCTCGGCGGCTGGACCTGGTCCTGGCTGAGCCTGCCGATG
>JAYVMM010000413.1:0-8516 GCA_043758975.1 Planctomycetota bacterium
TTGAAGCCGGCGGTGGGGATGTTGTGGCGGCGCAGGAACTCCTTCATCGCCACCTTGCTGCCCTCGAGCGCCGCCGCCGCCTTGCTCGGTCCCCAGCAGCGCAGAGAGCGCTTGGCGAACGCGTCGACGATGCCCATGGTCAGCGGGGTCTCGGGCCCGACCACGGTGAGGGCGATCTGGTGGTCGATGGCGAACTGCACCAGCTTGTCGATGTCCTCGGCCTTGAGCGGGACGTTGGTCGCGATGGCGGCGGTGCCGGGGTTGCCGGGGGCGCAGTAGAGCTTGGACACGCGCGGGCTCTGCTTGAGCTTCCAGGCCAGCGCATGCTCGCGCCCGCCGTTGCCGATGACGAGGATGTTCACGTATGCTCCCTGCTGAGGAGCCTGAGCTTAGACCAACCATCGAGCACGCAACCGAAGGCGCGTCCCGCCGCCCCCGCCCCCGCCCCACCCTTCATGAGCCCAGCGGCTCCTCCGGGAAGGCGATGTCATGGCTCCACAGGTCGTCGGCGGCGAGCACGCGCGTGCGCGGGCAGCTCGCTGCGGTCTCCGCCACCAGGTCGGCGACGGTGAGCTGGTCGCCCTCGGCGCCGTCGGTGTAGCGCGAGCTGAAGTGGGTGATAATCAGTTCGCGCGCGTTGACCGCGGCGGCGAACTCACCGGTCATCGTGCTGGTGCTGTGCCCCCATTGGCGCGCCTTGTCGGTGCGGGTCGCATCGTAGGTCACCTCGCGCACCAGGAGGTTACAGCCCTGCGCGGCCGTGGCGATGCCGTCGGCGTCCTCGGTGTCGCCGAGCAGCACCACCTTGCGCCCTGAGCGCGGCGGATCGAGGACCTGCGTCGGCTGCACCACCGCACCGCCCTGCAGGATGATGGTGTGGCCTGCCTGCAGGCGTCCGAACAGCGGTCCTGGCGGGATGCCCAGCGCCGCCGCCCTGGCCGGATCGAAGCGCCCTGGGCGCGGCGCCTCCGTCAGGCAGTAGCCGAAGCACGGCACGCGGTGCACCAACGGGTAGGCGGAGAGCGCCACCTCGGCGCAGGGGTCGAGCGCGCGCTCTCCTGAGAGCTCGACAATGTCGAGCGGGAAGGAGAGCCCGGTATGCGACAGGCGGAGCACGGTGGCGACGAATTCGCGCAGCCCGAGCGGGCCGATCAGCTGCACCGGCGCGCTGCGCTCGTGGATGGTCATGCAGGCGAGCAGCCCGGGCAGGCCGTAGAGGTGGTCGCCGTGGAGGTGGGTGAGGAGGATGCGCTCGATGCGGCTCGAACGCAGGCCGGCGCGCATCAGCTGGTGCTGGGTGGCCTCGCCGCAGTCGAGCATGAGCAGGCCGCCGCTGTCCAGGCTGAGCACCTGGGCGGTGACGTTGCGGTTGCGCGTGGGGGCGCCCGAGGAGGTGCCGAGGAAGGTGATGCGCACGCCCAACGGTGGCCCCGGGGCTGGGCAAGGCAACCGCCGGGCAACTCCGCTGCGCGCGCCCGCGCGCGGGGACAGCTTGCCAGTAGCCTGGCTGCCCGCCTCGGCTACCGTCCGGCCCATGAACGTCGATCTCGCCATCAGCTGGATGCGCGCCTTCCTGCTCCTCGGCCTGCTCGGCTTCTTCGGCTTCAACCTGGTGGTGGGGCTGCTCAAGGGCCATAACGAGGATGAGTTCAAGCGCCTGAAAATCGGCTGGGGCCAGGACCCCGGGGTGCGCGTGCTGCTGCAGAACCGTGCCGGCCCGCCCCAGGGCAAGGACCTCGTGCCGGAGCCGACCAGGCTGTTCGAATCGGTCGACATCTCCATCCTGCAGGCGGTCGATGTCACCACCCCCTTGGACCCCGACAACGCGGAACGGCGCGTGGTCCTGCGCAGCGGCGCCAAGCTGATCGCGCTGCCCGACGCCACCGACGGCATCGTGCTGGCGAGCAAGGACTGGGGCGCCGGCGGCAAGGAGCTGCGCTGGCCGGTGACCCACGTCCACATCCAGCCGCAAGCGACCAACCCGGCGGCGACCCCGGCCGAGGTCAAAGGCGGTCCGGCGCGCCGCGACCCCACCGCCTTCGAGGCCGCCAATGGCGACGCGGTGTTCACCATCCAGGGCCGCCGCTACCGCGGCAGCCTCGACCTCATATGGGCCAGCCCCAAGGAGCTGATGGCGGTCAACTGCATCCCGCTGGAGGCCTATCTCGATGGCGTGGTGGCGGTGGAGATGTCGCCGAGCTACCCGCTCGAGGCGCTCAAGGCCCAGGCCATCGCCAGCCGCTCCTACGCCTACGTGCACGCCTGGCTGGCGCGCACCCAGCGCCAGCCCTTCGACGTCATCGACGGCGAGGACGACCAGGACTACCGCGGCACCGGCAACGGCACCGGGCTGGTGACGCGGGCAGTGATCGACACCCGCGGCATCGTCACCTTCACCGATCTCTCGCACGGCGGCTACCCCTTCGCGCCGCTGTTCTGCGCCAGCTCGGGCGGCTACTCGGAGAACATCGACCGCGTCTTCCCCGAATCCCGCGACGCCTACGGCCACCCCATCACCAGCGATGTCATGCCCGCCCAGAGCGATGTCTACTGCCGGCCCGGTGCCGAGGCGCTTGGCAACACCTCCACCCACTGGATGACCACGGTGGTGATCAAGCCGGCGGACATCCGCGCCGCCCTCGGGCGGCTGTACAAGCGCAGCGGCGATCCGCGCCTGGCCCAGGTCGGCTACATCAAGGACCTGCGCGTCGGCACCCGCGACCCCAAGTCCAACCGCGTCGAGAGCGTGCTCATCAGCCACACCCAGGGCGAACCGATCGAGCTCAATTCCCACCTCTTCCGCATGATGATCGGCCCTGGCCTGGTCCATTCCACGCTGTGGACCACGGAGAGCCCGAAGAAGATCGATTCCGCCGACGGCCGCACCAAGGATTACCAGATCACCTGCCTGGGCTGGGGTCACGGCGTGGGCATGAGCCAGATCAGCGCGGTCGAGATGGCCCGCCAGGGGCTGTCCGCGCCCGCCATCCTCGGCTACTACTACCCGCGCGCGCTTCTCAGGCCGCTGTGGTGAGCGCTGCTGTGAGCGTCCCTGCGCCGCGCCCCGGCGGCGACCGCCACTGATGAGGCCCGCACTCGAGTTCAGCGTGATCGCGCGCGACGGGCACGCGCGTGCCGGCGTGCTGAGCACCCCGCACGGCGCGGTGCCCACGCCGTGCTTCATGGCGGTGGCCACCCTCGGCGGCCTGAAGGGCGTGACGGTGCAGCAGGCCGAGGAGCTCGGTCAGGGGGTGCTGCTCGGCAACACCTACCACCTCGCGCTGCGCCCGGGCGCCGCGACGGTGCGCGCCCTCGGCGGCTTACACACCTTCACCGGCTGGCGCGGCCCCATGCTCACCGATTCCGGCGGCTACCAGGTCTTCAGCCTGGCCGCCAACCGCACCATCAGCGATCACGGGGTGGCCTTCCGCAGCCACCTCGACGGCAGCGCGCTCCTGCTCACCCCCGAGGAGAGCATCCGCCTGCAGCGCCTGATCGGCGCCGACATCATCATGGCCTTCGACGAGTGTCCGCCCGCCAATGCCGCGCGCAGCGCGATCGCGGACTGCAATCGCCGCACCGCGGCCTGGCTCGCGCGCTCGGTTACGGCCTGGCGTGAGCTGACGCCGGAGCTGCCCGGCGGCGTCGCCAGCCAGGCGCTCTACGGCATCATCCAGGGCGGCCTACAGCGCGACCTGCGCGAGGCCTCGGCGGCGGACGCCATCCGCCACCAGCTGCCCGGCTACGCCATCGGCGGCCTAGCGGTGGGCGAGGGCTTCGCCGACCGCCTCGCGGTGCTCGACTGGATCGCCCCTGGCCTGCCGGCGGACCGCCCGCGCTACCTGATGGGCGTGGGCACCCCGCTCGACCTGGTCGAGGCGGTGGCGCGCGGCATCGACCAGTTCGACTGCGTGCTGCCCACACGCATGGGCCGCCACGGCATCGCCTACCGCGACCACGGGCCGCTGCGCCTGAAGCGCGGCGAATATGCCACTGATGCCGCGCCGATCGACCCCGCCACGCCGAGCGCGGCCGGGCGGGTCAGCCGCGGCTACCTCCACCATTTGCTCAAGAGCGGGGAGGTGCTCGGAGGCCAGCTGGTGAGCATCCATAATCTCGCCTACTACCGCCAGCTGATGGCGCGCTTGCGCCTGGCGATCCGCAGCGGACGCCTGCAGGCCTTCGCCGATGGCTTCCGCGCCGTCTACCGCGACCATGGGCCGGAGGTTGCCGTGGCGGACGAGTTTGAGCGCCGTGGCGCCCCCGCCGGCGGCGCCTGATGCGACCGCTGCCGCCCGCAGGAGACCGGCCATGACGACCTCCCCGTCCACCCGCGGCGTTGGCGATCCGGAGGTAGTGATCTACACCGACGGCGGCTGCCGCGGCAATCCCGGGCCGGGCGGCTGGGCCTTGCTGGTGATCAACCCCGCGAGCGGCTCAGCCCTCGAGCGCTGCGGCGGCGAACGCGAGACCACCAACAACCGCATGGAGCTGATGGGCGCGATCATGGCGCTGCGTTCGCTGCGCCGCGACGGCCTGCGTGTGGCCCTGCACAGCGATTCGCAGTACGTGATCAAGGCCGCTTCCGAGTGGATCCCGGGCTGGAAGGCGCGCGGGTGGAAGCGCAAGGAGGGCGCACTGAAGAACGTCGACCTGCTCAAGGAGCTCGACACCCTCGCCGCCCGCCACCAGGTAGGCTGGCACTGGGTGCGCGGCCATGCCGGCAATCCCGGCAACGAGCGGGTGGACGCCCTCACCAACCAGGCCATGGATGCGCTTGCCGCCGGTTTGGATGCGACCTACGAGAAGCGCGTCAGCTGGACCGCGTGAGGCCCGCCGCAACTCGTTCCTGCTGAGCGCCGTGCCTTTGGCACTGGCTTTGCCCGCACCCCCGCGCGATCATCGCCGACACCATGCACCCCCACCGCTGTCCCCGCCATCCCGCCCTGCCGCGCGTGCTCCCGGCCTGCGCCGTGCTCGTCGTGCTGCTGGCCGTCGCCGCCCCGCTCTCAGGGGCGCAGGTTCCAGGCGGCGATGTGCTTGAGTTCGAGCGCTGGTACGTCGGCGACCTCAATGGCCAGCCGGCGATGAGCTTCCATGCCGCGGTCAGCCGCCATCCCAGCGGCCAGCGCCGCGACGCCATCGACACCAAGGTGGTGATCAAGCGCGCGCTCGGCGGCGCTCCCGCGGACCTCTTCGAGGTGGTTGATTTACAGCGCATGGAGGAGGGGGTGGACGGCACCATCACCAGCTTCCAGTTCGACCACCGCGAGAACGAGCAGGCGGTCAGCGCGAGCGGACGCGTGGTCGGTGCCGAGGTGGTCGCCACCATGCATCATCTCGACCGCGCCGACGAGGTGCGCCTGCCGATTCCGCCGGGGGTGAAGCTGCTCGGCCAGCAGGGCAGCCAGGACCTGCTCGCCAGCCACCAGTGGAAGCCGGGCGACCAGGAGCACTTCGCCGGGCTGGCGCTGCTCTCCAACCAGGTGCGCATCGTGCAGAGCACCGCTACCTTCAAGCGCGCGCTGCCCAACGGCGACGAAGTCTTCGATGTGGTGATGGATGTCCTGCCGGTGCCCACCACCCTGACCATCACGCCCAAGGGCGATCTGGTGGCGATGAGCATGTCGCTCGGCATCATCAATATCGAGGTGCGCGAGAGCCCGGGACCGGTGCCGCTCGCGGGCGCCGAACTCGCGCCCACCGGGCTGGTGAAGGCCGCCGGCCCGGCGCCCACCGCCGGACCGCGCAACCGCTACCGCCTGCCGGCGGGGGCGACGGTGGCGGTTGACGAGTTCCAGGTCCAGCAGGGCGCTGAAGTGACGGTGAGTGCATTGAGCGCGCCAGGCGCGCTCGCCGATCCTGCGCCCTTCCTGCGCGCCGAGCCGCAGCTCGAGCTCGACGATCCCGCGCTGCGCGCGTGGGTCACCGGCATCGCCGCCAAGAGCCGCGGCGGCCCCGCCGAGCTGGCCGAGACCCTGCGCCAGGCGGTGCGCGCCTATATCGTGCATAAGGACCTCTCGATGGGCGACGCCACGGCGCTCGAGGCCTTCCGCGAGCAGCGCGGGGACTGCACCGAGCACGCCAACCTGCTGTGCGCGGCCCTGCGCATCGCCGGCATCCCGGCCCGGGTCGAATGCGGCCTGGTCTATGCCGATACCTACGGCGGCTGGGTTGGGCACGCCTGGAACAGCGCCTACGTCGAGGGCCACTGGATTCATCTCGACAGCGCCTATCCCGGAGTCGAGCGCAGCTGCTACCTCAAGCTCAGCAGCACCTCAGGCGGCCCGTGGCAGACCACCGGGGCGGCGATGCTCGGAAACCTCGCACGGGTGATGGGCAAGACCATCGAGACCCTCGCACCCTGAAGGCGGACGTCCGGACGGGTGCGGGTGAAGCAGGCTGAAGTAGGCTGAAGCGGGCTGAAGCGGGCTGAAGCGGGAAGTGGCCTAGCCGTCGAGCTTGCTGATGTCGGGCACATCCTTGCCCGCGACGGTGAGCTGGGTGACGATCCAGTCGGCCTCGGCTTTGGCATTGATGCGGTCGAGGGGCTCATCGTAGGTCGCCTCGAGCAGCTTGCGCAAGCGCGCCAGGAGGTCGGACTCGCTGGCCACGCCGGGGTCGGTGATGGCTTCAGATAAGATGCGCACCTGGTCGTGGTAGACCTGCGCCACTCCGCCGCGCACCGCGAAGACGCTGTCGGGGAGATTCTTCGAGCGGATGAACACCCGGCCATTGCGCAACAGGGTGACGTAGGGGGCGTGGCCGGTGCGGATGCCCGCCTCGCCTTCGGTGCCGGGGATGGTGACGTGACTGGCCTCAAGCGGCGGCAGCGCCTTCTCGGGGGTGATGATGTGGACGGTGAGGGTCATCGAGGTTTCTTCCGGCGGTGAAGGGCGCGCGCCCAGGCGCGTCACTACTTGCTCAGCTTCTCCGCCTTGGCCTTGACCTCTTCGATCGAGCCGACGTACATGAAGGCCGATTCCGGCAGGGTGTCGTACTCGCCGGTGAGGATGGCCTCGAAGCTGCGGATGGAGTCCTCAAGCTTCATGTAGATGCCCTTCATGCCGGTGAACTGCTCGGCGACGTGGAAGGGCTGGGACATGAAGCGTTCGAGGCGGCGGGCGCGCGCGACCAGGCGCTTGTCCTCGTCGGAGAGCTCGTCGACGCCGAGGATGGCGATGATGTCCTGGAGATCCTTGTAGCGCTGCAGCACCTTCTGCACCCCGCGCGCGACTTTGTAGTGGCGCTCGCCGACGATGTGCGGCTGGAGGATGCGCGAGGTCGAGGCGAGCGGATCGACGGCGGGGAAGATGCCCTTCTCGGCGATCGAGCGCGCCAGGTTGGTGGTGGCGTCGAGGTGGGCGAAGGTGTTGGCCGGGGCGGGGTCGGTGTAGTCGTCGGCGGGCACGTATACCGCCTGGATCGAGGTGATCGAGCCCTTGCGCGTCGAGGTGATGCGCTCCTGCAGCTGGCCCATCTCGGTGGCCAGGGTGGGCTGGTAGCCCACCGCGCTGGGCAGGCGCCCGAGCAGGGCCGAGACCTCGGAGCCGGCCTGGGTGAAGCGGAAGATGTTGTCGATGAACAGCAGCACGTCCTTGCCCGACTGGTCGCGCAGGTACTCGGCCTGGGTCAGGGCCGAGAGCGCGACGCGCAGGCGCGCGCCCGGTGGCTCGTTCATTTGCCCGTAGCACAGCGTGCAGCGGCTCTCGCCGGGGATCACCTGGGGATAGCCGTTGGCGTCCCATTTGGCATGGCCGTGCTCATCCTTTTCGACCTTGAGCACGCCCGATTCGATCATCTCGTTCCACAGGTCGTTGCCCTCGCGCGTGCGCTCGCCGACCCCGGCGAAGACCGAGAAGCCGCCGTGGTGCTTGGCCACGTTGTTGATCAGCTCCATCAGGATGACGGTCTTGCCCACGCCGGCGCCGCCGAATAGGCCGATCTTGCCGCCCTTGACGTAGGGCGCGAGCAGGTCGACGACCTTGATGCCGGTGACGAACAGTTCGGTCTCGGGATTGAGCTCGGAGAAGGGCGGGGCCTTGGCGTGGATCGGCCGGCGCTCGCAGGCCGCCGTGACCTGCGGCCCGTTGTCGACCGCGTCGCCGAGCACGTTGAAGATGCGCCCAAGGGTCTCGGGGCCGACCGGCATGCTGATCGGCTTGCCGCTGTCGACCACCGCGGTGCCGCGGGTGAGGCCGTCGGTGGTTGACATCGCCACCGCGCGCACGCGGTTGCGCCCGAGGTGCTGCTGGACCTCGGCGACCAGCCTGCTCTTGGCTCCGCTGGTCGGGTCGGTGACCTGCATCTCGATGGCGTTGTAGATCGCCGGCAGGACGGCGAACTCGGCGTCGAGGGTCGAACCGATGACCTGGACGACGGTGCCGGTGTTGCTTGCGGTGCTCATGGTCGGTGTGCCTTGGGGGAGACGGGGTGCAGGATGAGGGGGTGCGGGGCCCTGGTCAGGCCATGGCCTCGACGGCGCCGACGATCTCGGCGATCTCTTGCGTGATCTT
>JAYVMM010000414.1:0-1714 GCA_043758975.1 Planctomycetota bacterium
TGTAGCCGCGCCTGGTCGGCCCACTGCCATCGATGCCGCGCGGGGTGCCGAAGTAGATGCCGCCAGTGAGCTCGCGCACGACCATGATGTCGGTGCCGCGCAGCACCTCGGGCTTGATCGTGCTCGCGTCGATGAGCTCCTCGTGCACCACCGCCGGGCGCAGGTTGGCGAAGGCGCCGAGCTCGCGGCGCAGCGCGAGCAGGCCGGCCTCGGGCTTGAGGTGGTGCGCGACCTGCTCCCACTTCGGGCCGCCAATGGCGCCGAACAGCAGCGCGGCGGAGTCCTTCACACCTTTTATGGTGTCGGCGGGCAGCGGCACGCCATGCTGGTCGAGCGCGGCGCCGCCGGCGAGGTACTCCTGGAAGGTAAAGCGGTGGCCAAAGCGCTCGCCGATCGCCTGCATGATGCGCACCCCTTCGACGCCGACCTCCGGGCCGATGCCGTCGCCGTGGATGACCGAGATGGCGTAGCTGCCCATGGGAGCGTCCTGGGGGGTGAGGGGGCAGAACCTAGCGCGGGCGCGGCGAGGGCAAGCGTGCGCCGGCGCCGACGCCGACGCCGAAGCCAGGGCGATTGCGCGCCCGCCCAGCGCGCTAGCCTCGCGCGGGTGATGCGCGATTGCGGCCAGCTGCGCTTCCACTTCGCCGCGCACGGCCTCGCGGTCTATCCACCGGGGGCGACCTTCGGGCCGCGCACCCTGCGCGACTTCGAATTCGTGTGGATCGTCGACGGCGACGTGCGCTGCCGCTTCGATGGAGTCGAGATCGCCGCCCCGCCGGGCACCGTGCTGCTCGCCCGTCCGGGCATGCGCGACCAGTATGTCTGGGACCCGCACCGCCACACCCGCCACGGCTACGTCCACTTCACCCTCGAGCGCGGCGGCGCGGCGCTGCCGCCGGAGGCGAGCTGGCCGCTGGCCCGCCAGCTGAGCAGCGGCGACATCATCCGCCCGCTGCTGCGCCATCTCCTGTGGCTGCTCAGCCGCCGCGGCCCGGACTGGGAGGAGCTCGCGCAGGGCGCGCTGCGCCAGGTCCTGCTGGTCTACCTCAGCGGCGAGGGCAGCATCGCCGGCGAGGGCGGGGTGGCGGGCTCGCCTTTGGTCGAGCGCGTGCTGCTCCATGTCCAGCGCCGTTGGGCCCAGGGTCCGCTCGCCGAGCTTTGCCTGGGCGAACTGGCGACCGCGGCGGGGGTCAGCCGGGGCCACCTCACGCGCGTCTTCCGTGCCGCCTTGGACCTCACCCCGATGGAGGCGATGCGCCTGCTGCGCCTGGAGCGCGCGGCGATGATGCTCGCGCGCAGCAATCTCCAGGTCGGCGAGATCGCCGCCTTGTGCGGCTTTCCCAGCCCCTTCCACTTCTCGCGCCGCTTCCGCGCCGTCTATGGCCACCCGCCGCGCGCCTTCCGCGCGCGCATCGCTGCCGGCATGGACATGCCGACCACCCGCCTGCACGTCAGCGACCTCACTGCGCGGGTGTGGTAGCCCGCCGGGGCCGGGCCGGGCCCGGACAGGAGGCAACGCCAGCGCCCGCTTGCCGTAGCAGGTGGTGCTTCATCATATCCCCCTGGTACCGCCCACCCGCATGCGCGCGCACACTTCGCTCCTTCTGCTCCTCGCCGCCCTGCCGCTGGGCGCCGGCGAGCAGCCCGCCGGGCTGCCGCCCGAGGCCGAGAAGGTTGAGGAGGCCTACCAGCAGGAGGTGGCCAAGATCCTCGC